>NZ_JAPCJD010000026.1:0-58966 GCF_027707845.1 Aeromonas sp. QDB14
GACCCAGGGCGGTGAAGATATCAAAGACCCGTTTTCCGGTAAATCGCAATGCGGCTCCGCTTAAGTGAACAGCATTGCGGTGGTGACCGGCAAGGAGACGGCCCTCGGCGATCCGCTGAAGGTGATTGTCAACGTGAACCCGCTGGCGGACGACGCCAAGCTGACGGTGCGCGAGATCCAGGGCAAGGAAGATACCCTGATCGATCTGGGCAGCAAGATTGGGCTCGCCCATCTGGGAGACACCACGGATGGCTCCGAGCAGCTGTTCGTGCGCATCAGCGGCCTGCCCGCCGGTGCCACCCTGCTGCTGGGCGGGGTGGCGGTCACCCTGGATGCCAACGGCTATTACGAGGCGCCCTATGGCCGCATCAATGACCTCAAGTTGCAGCCGCCCAAAAACAGCAACGTCGATTTCGATCTCACCATCAAGGGGGTGGTGAAGGACACCGCCATCCTGACCGATGCCAGCGGCCAGACCCACACCGTGGTGAACGAGAAGGAGACCGGCAGCCAGAGCCTGCACGTGGATCTGGTGGGGGTGGTGGATGAACCCCATTTCGATCTCAATACCACCGACTGGACCCAGGATGGCAACGGCTACAGCATCACCATCCAGGAGGATGGCCGGGCGCCCCTTGACTTCAAGCTCACCTCGGGGGAGTGGACGGATACCCCGCTCGATCACTCGGAAACCCTCAACCTGGTGCTGGAAGGGCTGCCGGAAGGGGCCAAGGTATTCGACGGCAGTGGCAAGGAGCTGACCCTGACCTTCGCCGGGCTCGATGGCAAGGGCAATCCTCTCTATCAGGTGGATGTGACCAGCCTTGGCAACCTGCAGATCCAGCCGCCCCCCAACAGCACCGCCGATCTGCACCTGGTTGGCCACGTGGTGGTGACCGAGAATGACGGCGATCACAAGAGCTTCGACGTGCCCCTCACCATCAAGGTGGAGCCGGCCATCGACGCTACCGACTACGCCAAGACCAGCCATGGCCTGGAGGATCAGTTCACCGTCCTCGACTGGCAGCCAGACCTGACCGACGGCGCCGAGAAGGTGACCCACCTCAGCCTCTCCGGTATCGAACCCGGGTATGAAGTCTGGATCCGCGTGGGCGGGGTCGAGACCCAGCTGACCGTGAGCGGCGGCGCCGTGGACTTGAGCGACGCCGAGCTGCAAAGCCTGCTCGGCGGTGGCCAGCTGCTGGTGAGAGGGCCCGAGGACAGCGACAGGGACACCACCCTCCAGAGCCATGTCACGGTGACACAAGTGGATGTGGACTCCAGCGCCACTGCCCAGAAGGTGATCGACGGCACCCTGCATGTGGATATCCAGGCGGTGGTGGAGCCCGATGGCAACCTGGTGCAGACCGGTCAGCTAGAGAGCCCGGACGGGCACGACATCCCGCTGGACGGCGTCTTCGTGTTCGAGGATCTGGACCCCAGCAGCGATGAGGTCATCGACTACCTGGTGATCAGCGATCTGCCCCCCGGCTTCGTGGTGGTGGGCGGCATCAACGATGGCAAGGGCAACTGGACGGTGCCCCACGACGCCCTCGGCAGCTACGCCTTGCGCTCGCCGGATGGCTTCACCGGCACCGTCACCTTCAAGGTGAGCGCCAGGGTGGTCGACCTTGGTGACAGCAACGAGGGGGATGTGAGCGTCCCGGCCTATCGGGAGATCACCGCAAGCGCCGACTTCCATGGCGCGACCCACTCGGGTCAGGTGGCCGCCGATGTCGATTTTGACAACAGTACCCCTATCACCGGGGTGGAGGATCACGGCGTCAACTTCGGCAGCCAGCTCAAGCAGATGGTGACCCTGGGCACGGCGGACATCGGGGACGACGAGCTCAGCATCGTCATCACTGGTCTCCCTCCGGGCGTCAACGTACAGGGGCTCACCTATGACTTCGTCAACGGCGAGTACCTCATCAAGTTGCCGGGCGGCCTCGATGATCTCGACCGCCTGACCCTGACCCTGACCCTGCCGCAAGACTATGCCGGTGACGGCCTGCACTTCAATGTGCGCCTGGTCAACACCGACACCGTGAGCGGTGACACCAAGATGGTGGAGAAGGACGTCACCCTCTCCATCACCCCGGAGGTGGACATCAACGGCGGGGCGGACGGCCTGCCCGAGCTACAACTGAACGTGAAGGACGTAAACGGCGACGGCCAGCCTGACAACCTGGAAGACACCGACATTCATCTCGATCTCTCGGTCAAGCTCGCCGACATCAGCCCCTCGGTGGCCGATGGCGGTCTCGAGACCGTGGAGCAGGTGGTCGTGACCGTGGATCCCCAATATGGTCACTTCCTCGACAAGAACGGCCAGCCGGTCTCCACCCTCACGGTGAACAACCCGGCGGATCTCAAGGATCTGGTGTTCGTGCCCAAAGAACACTTCAGCGGCAAGGTGCCGCTGGCGGTGACGGTGGATATTCTCGATACCGCCACCACGGGCACGGATCGGGGGAGCTGGAGCGGCAACGTGAGCTTCGAGGTGCTGCCGGTGAACGATCCGGCCAACCTCACGGTCCAGAACGTCACGGGCCAGGAAGATGGCAGCGTGAGCCTGGGGGGGCTGGGGGCCAGCCTCATCGACAACGATGGCTCCGAGCAGATCGTCGGGCTGCAGATCAAGGGGGTACCGGACGGCTTCACCCTGTCCGCCCCGGCGGTCAACAACGGCGGCGGGGTGTGGCAGGTGCCTGTGGGCACCGACTTCTCCAAGCTGACCCTGATCCCGCCTGCGGACTTCAGCGGCACCGTGGATCTGACCCTGAGCGCCTTCACCCTGGACAAGGGGCTGACCCTGCCCCTTGAAACCAGTGCGGGCTTCACCGTCACCGTCAATCCGGTGGGGGATGCGGTCATCACTGACATGCAGGAGCAGGCGAGCGGCACCGAAGGGGATGTGATCACCCTGAACCTGGGGGTGGAGACCCGGGATACCCAGGCCACCGGCGGCAATGCCGGCAATGTGTACGAGAACGGGCCCAAGCAGGTGCGCGTCACCCTGGAAGGGGTGCCGGACGGGGCAGAAATCCGCCTGCCGAGCGGGGTGAGCGGCACCGTAGTGGATCTCGGCGGTGGCCGCTGGCAGGTCACCACGGACGGCGGCAAGCTCGACGCGGTGGAGCTCGTGACCCATGACGCCAACGGCGCCATGGCGATCAAGGTGACGGCCCAGAGCCTGGACAACGGCGCCCTCGGCCCCGAAGTGAACGGCACCATCCATCTCGATGTGAGCCCGGTCAACGACGCCCCCGTCAACGTGCTGCCCGATGATCCCCAGGTGGCACAGGAGGACGAGCCGTCCGTCATCCAGGGTCTGCAGGTCAAGGACGTGGATGCGGGCAACGGCATCATGGAAGTGCGCCTCTCGGTGGAGCACGGCACCCTGACCCTGCCGGCCGGGAGCGGCGTGACCCTGACCGGCAACGGTACCGGCGATGTGGTGCTGACCGGCACGCTGGCGGATCTCAATGCCCTGCTCTCGGGCGGCGTCACCTATCAGGGCGACCCGGATTTCCATGGCAATGACGCCTTGACCATGGTGACGGACGATAGGGACAATACCGGCAGCGGTGGCGCCCTAAGTGACACCGATGTGCTGCCCATCCTGGTACAACCGGTCAACGATGCCCCCGTCAACCAGCTGCCGACGACGCCCCAGGTGGCGCAGGAAGATCAGCCCTTCACCATTCACGGGCTGCAGGTGAGCGATGTGGATGCGGGCAACAGCCCCCTCTCTGTCACCCTCTCCGTGCTGCACGGTACCCTGGAACTGGCGGCGGGCAGTGGCGTGACGGTGAGCGGCAGCGGCAGCAACACCCTGGTGCTGAGCGGTTCCCAGGATGCCATCAATGCCTTGCTCGCAGGGGGCGTGACCTATCAGGGCGAGCAGGACTTCAATGGCCAGGATGCCCTGACCATGGTGACCAATGATCTTGGCAACACCGGCAGCGGTGGCCCCCTGAGCGACACCGACGTGCTGCCCATCGAGGTCGAGCCGGTCAACGATACCCCGATCAACCAGGTGCCGGACGCCATGGCGGTGAAGGAGGATGGTTCGCTGTCGCTTTCCGGCATCAGCGTCAAGGACGTGGATGCGGGCAGCGCCCCCATGTCCATGGTGCTGCGGGTGGAGCACGGTGTGCTGACCCTGCTGGGGGCGGCAGGGGCCGTCTCGGTGCAGGGGGCGGGGACCAGCGTGGTGACCCTGGTCGGGTCGCTCGATGATCTCAACGGTCTGTTGGCAGGCAACCTGCACTACGAGCCAGCCAGGGACTTCTGGGGTCAGGACAACCTGAGCATCACCACCTCGGATCAGGGCAATACCGGTGCCGGTGGCGTCCTGACCGACAGCGCCCAGATTGCCATCCAGGTGACGGCCGAGCCGGACGATCCCCAACTGGGGGTCGGCACCCACGATATCCTTGCGTTGCAAGGGGCCTGGGTGCCGCTCAACCTCAGCGCCAGCGTGGTCAATCCGGCCCCGGGTGAGCTGTCGGTGCGGATCCAGAACCTCGGCAGCGCCCAGGTGGTGGACGAGCACGGCCAGAGCGTCGGCCACGCGGATGGCAACGACTGGTTGCTGCCGATGGACCAGTCCGTGCCCATCTACCTCAAGGATCTGCCGGCGGGGGATCATGCCCTCACCCTGAGTGCCGAATCCAGCCTGGGTGGCAGCACCCTGAGCTCGGCCACGGAGACCATCACCATCCACAGCCAGAGCGGTCACGATCTGCTGGGCTCGGATCAGGGGGACTGGCTGTTCGGCTCCTCCGGCAATGATCGCCTCCTGGGCGGCATGGGAGATGATGTGCTGCGGGGCGGTCAGGGCAACGACATCCTGACCGGTGGCGCCGGCAGCGATCTCTTCGTGTGGGGCAGTGGTGACGAGGGGACGACGGCCTCTCCGGCGATAGACACCATCACCGACTTCCGTCCCCAGGAGGGGGACAGGATCGATCTGGCGGACCTGCTCAAGGGGGTGACCGACAACAGCGTGGATGGCCTGCTGGGTCATCTCCATGCATCGGTGACCAGCACCGGCAATGGCCTGAGTGACGTGAGCCTGTCGGTCTCCCCGGCGGGGGATGGCAATGTCACCCAGCAGATCACCCTGAAGGACGTGGATCTGAGTGGCTGGAACCTGAGCGGCTCCTCCTCTCACGACATCCTGCAATCCATGCTGGATCAGCACAGCCTGATCATCCAGCACCCCTGATGGGGTGAGATGATGCAAAGAGCCGGCGAATGCCGGCTCTTTTTTTTTGGCTGAATATGCTGGCTTGATGTTTTATGGTGGTGGCAATGGGATGTGGTTTTTAACAGAGTGGGTGTTGTTGCTGCTTTTCACTGTGCTAGCGGTTCAAACAACCAAAATGGTTCGCCGCCCAAGCCTCCCATCGGGGCTGCCCGGGCGGCGTCAGGGCCTTGCCGCGCCGATCCCGGTCAATGCCGGCCAGAGGGGGCGCAGGCATTGACCGGGGCGTGTCGCCTCCAAGCCGGTGCCCGTGATGATGGGCGGACCGGAGGGATGGCGGTCAGGCCAGCGCCCGTGCCAGCAGGTGCACCGGGTGTTCGCAGCGAAACGCCGTGCTCATCTCGATCTGCCACTTGCAGGTCTCGCAGTCGGTGATGACCAGATCGGGTTTGAGCCGGTTTATCTGATCGAACAGCCCCTGACCGA
Source organism: Aeromonas sp. QDB14 (assembly GCF_027707845.1). Taxonomy (NCBI): domain Bacteria; kingdom Pseudomonadati; phylum Pseudomonadota; class Gammaproteobacteria; order Aeromonadales; family Aeromonadaceae; genus Aeromonas; species Aeromonas sp. QDB14. The sequence goes on from NZ_JAPCJD010000026.1 coordinate 5,702, forward strand.
TGGCCTGGCTGGTGTCGTAGTTTTCCGACTTGAAGCCGTAGGTGCCGGCGATGCCGCAGCACTGGGAGTCCAGCACCGTCACCTTGACGCCGGGGATGGCCCGCAGCAGTTCGAGGGTGTAGATGACCCCCCCCATCTTCTCCAGGTGGCAGGGGGTGTGGTAGGCGATGTGCAGATTGAGGGGCTTCATGGCCGGTTTGTTGCCCCGATCGAACTCGTTCCACAGGAAGCGGGTCACCAGGGAGATGCGATCCCGCACCTTGTGGTTGTCCTGCTCCAGCAGGTGGGGATATTCGTCCCGCAGGGTGAAGCCGCAGGTGGAGGAGGTGGCCAAGAGCGGCATCTCGTTGCCGAGCAGGGTGTTCTCCAGCTGCTGGATGTTGAAGGCCGCCTGTTGCCTGGCCTTGTCCATGAAGCCGTTGGCAATCAGCGGCACGCCGCAGCACTTCTCCCGCGCAAGCAATTGGACGCCGATGTTCATGGCGTTGAGCACCTGCACCAGCTCCTTGCCAAGCTGCGGATGGTTGTAGTTCACATAACAGCCGTGGAAGTAGGCGATCTGGCGCGCAAAGAGGGCCTGAGTCGTTTTCTGCTTCTTGTACCAGCCGCGGAAGGTGCCTTGTGAATATTTGGGCAGGTCCCGGTGGGATGAGACCCCCAGCGCCTTGTCCAGCACCTGCTTCATCGGCTTGAGGCCGGTGGTGAAGTTGACCACCGGGGCCATCAGGGTGGACATGCTGCCCATCAGATCCGTGTGGGAGAGCACGAACTCGCGGATCCCCGGCTTGAAGCCGCTGTACTGGTGCTTGGCCTTGGCGATGATGTCGCCGATGCGCACCCCGCTCGGGCAGGCTACTTCACAGCGCTTGCAGTTGGTGCAGTATTTGAGGGCGCTGTCAAAGAGCTCCGGGCTCTTGATGCGCAGCCGCTCCCCATCCGGGCCCGCCTGCTTGGGGCCGGGGTAGGCCGGGTTGGCCTTGGCCACCGGGCAGTAGGCGGTACAGACGGTGCATTTGATGCACTGATCGAAAGTCTGGTTGGCATGATCCAGTAGCATGTCAGTTCTCCTCCCGTTGGGTGTGAAGGCACGGGATATGGGGCGAAATCATCATTGGGCTGAACTCAAAATGTGACCGGCGACCTGCCAGCCGGTGGCGATCGCGACACCTGAGCCAGAGCCCTCCTTGGATTGGGCATCGTCGTGGGCCAGCACGCCGTGTCGTTGGGGTGGGAATATGTGATTCATCTCAGCCCTCCGCCAGAATATGGCCAGCGGCTTGCCAGCCGGTGGCAACGGCCACGCCGGAGCCGGAACCTTCTTTAATGGGGTCATAGTGCGCGAGCACGCTGCCGGCGCCGTAAAGGTTGGTGAGGGGCCTGCCGCCGCGCAGCACCCGCAGCCGCTCGTCGGTCTTGACCCCGAAGCCCATGAAGGGGTGGTGGTCGAACAGGCGGCGGCCGGCCCAGGCGTCGCGCTCGGCAAGGCTCAGTACGTCGGCATCGAAGATGGGTTCACGAATGCCCCCGAGGCGCGACTCCAGTCCTCGGCTGAAGAAGCTGCCGGAGGCGAGCACGAAGTGGTCCGCCTCGAACAGCTGATCCTCCCCGTGCTGGCTGTGCACCCCGATCACCTTGTCGCCGTCATAGCGAGCGCCCAGCACCCGCTCGCTGGTGAGGAAGGTGCCGCCAAGGGCCATGAAGCGGCGCTTGAGGGCCTCCTGCATCCGCATGCCGATGAGGGATGGCGGCATGGTGGCCACCTCCTTGATGGTGCAGCCGGTGCGCCGTTCCAGCTCGCTCAGACGCGGGCCGACCAGCCCCAGCGACAGGCAGGCGGGCAGCACGATATGGCGACAGCCGGGCACGCCGCATCCCTGCATCACGCGGCTGATCTCGCGGGCCAGATCCGCCAGCAGGTCCTGCTGGCCAGGCCCCTGCTTGTCGAACAGGCGGGCGATGTCGGCGGAGCGAAACTCGTGGGGATTGCGGCTGAACTGGGCGAGCTGGGGCAGGCGAATTTCCCCGGTCAGGATGCGGCTGTGGGCAAAGCGGGCGTGGGTCGCGAGATTCGCCGCCGCGAGCGCCGGGTGAAAATCGCGAAACCCTTCCAGGGTGGCGAGCAGGATGGCGTCGGGAGCGGGGGCATCAGTCACGCAGGCACAAGTGTCGGGGGAGATCCAGGTGGATTTCAGGGTGCCGATGGGGGTCAGGCGATGGTGGTTGTGCTCCTGGCGCATCAGGGGCAGCCCCTCTTCTGCGCAGTGGCGTTGCAGATCGGCCAGACTCCCCTCGATATTCTGTATGCCTACTTTGCTGTAGGGGTGATCCGGATGGGCCGCCATGAAGGCGGGCAGGGCGGCGCGGGGATCCCCGTCGCTCTCCAGCAGATCCACCGAGCCGGAGGAGAAGTGCAGGGCGCTCTGGCCGGAGGCCATCAGCAGGGTCTTCTGGCCGGCCTCGGCCAGGCGCAGGGCCGCCGAGAGGCCCGCCATGCCGCCGCCGATCACGATGCTGTCAAATTTCATGGCTGCGCTCCTTGGTGGAATTGGCGGTGCTGGCATCGAGCGGGAAGGGGGGCTCGCTCACCAGGTGGGGGGCCGTCCACTCGCCAAGGCCGAACAGCCCTTCGTAGATCCAGTAGGTAAATTCCGCTTCCCGCAGGGCATCGCCCCACAGCACCGGCCGGGTGCCCTTGTAGCGCTCCTCCAGGAACTGGCGCAGCATGACGCAGGCCTGACGACCGTCCGCCTTGCCGTACTCCTGCATCAGACCGGCGGCGCGATAGGCGCACAGCTCCCCCTGACAGGGGCCCATGCCGAGGCGGGTGCGGCGGCGCAAGTCCACCAGGTTGTCCACGTCGAGCTCCCGCAGGGCGTATTCAATCTCGCCCGCGGTCACCATCTCGCACTCGCAGATGAGGGCGTTGGCCTTGGGGTTGTCGCGGAAAAAGGCGATGACCCGCTCGCCGTGGCGGTACTGGGCCGAGCCTTCGGCGGGTACCGAGAGACCGGGGGCGGAGACCTTCTCCGGATCCCGCGAGCCGGGCAGGCTCAGCTCGGCGGTGCGGCAGGGCTTGCTGTTGCCAAGCTTTTTGGCAAGCAAGTCGGTGGCCCATTCGGCCATCAGCCGGTAGGTCATCAGCTTGCCGCCTGTGATGGTGTTGAAACCCTGGAGGCCATCTCGTTCGGCGTGATCCAGCAGCACGATGCCACGGCTGATGTTGCGGCCGGACTCGTCGCCATCCACTGCCACCAGAGGGCGAACGCCGGCGTAGGCGCGCAGCAATCGGGTGCGGGCCATGATGGGGGCCAGTTTTATCCCCTCGCGCAGCAGCACCTCCACCTCTTCGGGCTCGACGGTGAGCTGGTCAATCTTGTGGTAATCGATGCGACTCGACGTGGTGCCGATGAGGGAGATGGTATCGCCCGGCACCAGAATGTCCGCGTCCGCCGGTTTGCGGCAGCGGTTGAGCACCAGCTGGTTGAGGCGGTAATCCATGATGAGCAATGAGCCCTTGGCGGGGAACATGCGGATGCCGAGGTCGGCATACTCGCAGATCTGCTGGCCCCAGATGCCGGCGGCGTTGATCACCTCCTGGCACTCCACCTCGAACGCTTCGCCGGTGCGGGTGTTGATGGCCTTGACCCCGTGCACCCTATCCTGGGTGCGCAGCAGCCCCAGCACCTTGCTGTGAGTGAAGATGCGGGCGCCGTGCTCCTTGGCGTCCAGCACGTTGGCGGCAGCCAGACGGAAGGGGTCGACCGTGCCGTCCGGCACCTGGATGGCACCGATCAGCGCCGGGTTGACGTTGGGTTCAAGGCGCAGCGCCTCGGCGGGATCCAGCTGGCGGGCGTCGATGCCTGCCAGGGCGCAGGCGTCCATGAAGGTATTTTGAAAATGGATGTCATCTTCCGGCAGGGTGATGAAGAGGCCGCCGGTGTCCTCGACGCAGTGGCTGGCGATCCGCTTGAGGATGCGGTTCTCCTGAATGCATTCGCGGGCGGACTCCTGATCCGTCACCGCGTAGCGGGCGCCGGAGTGGAGCAGGCCATGGTTGCGGCCCGTGGTGCCGGCGGCGATGTCGTCCCGCTCAAGTAGGATGCAGTCGATGCCGCGCAGCGCGCAATCGCGCATGATGCCGGCGCCGGTGGCGCCCCCCCCTATGATGACGACTTGTGTGGTGATTCTTTTCATTCGTGCCCGTCTCATCTCTTCCAGATGAGGCCAGTGTGGCGCCTCCACGACGTAAAATGTTTGATATGGGCCAAATTAATGTTCGTAAGCGCTCATTAAGTGTGAGGTGATGAGCGAAATGTGATGAACCTCACGTCACCGTCGAGGCAGGCAGGGGAAAGCATGACGGGAGGGGAGAAGGCCAGCCCGGGGGCTGGCCAGAGGGCGGCGTGGGGGAAACCTCAGCCGCAGCACTTCTTGAACTTCTTGCCGCTGCCACAGGGGCAGGGGTCGTTTCGCCCGACCCGCAGCGGCGCCGGATCCTGCTCGCCGTCGGTGTAGACCCAGCGCCCCTGATGGCGCACGAAGCGGGAGCGCTCATGAAGGCAGTGACGTTCGTCCCCCTCCAGGAACCAGGCCTTGAATTCCACCATGCCGAGGATGTCATCGGGGCCGCCCTGGCTGGCGAGGATCTCGAGGCCATCCCAGCGGGTGTCGGTCGATGAGAGGTCGGCCGCGGTCAGCCCGTTCAGATAGTCCGGGTGCCAGCTGTGTACCAGATATTCTCCCAATCCCAGCACGAAGGCGCTGTAGCGGGATCGCATCAGCTGCTCCGGGGTGGCGGCGGGCTGACCTGCGTGGAGTACACCGCAGCACTTGGCAAGAAAAAGAGAGGAACCGCAAGGACATAGGTTCATGAGTCAGCTCATCTGGTCGATAATTAAAGGTGGCGGGATTGTAGCGAACGCACTTCCCTTTCGGCCAGCTTCCCATGCCGTTTAGGCAGACATCATGCAGCAATGAACACAGCACAAAGGGTGACACAATGACACTTAAGCAGAAGATCCTGTTACTGGGGGCCATCCCCGTGCTGCTGATGGCCCTGGTGGTCAATCTCAGCAACTATCTGGTGGCCAGGAGCGATCTGGAGTCGGATCTGGTGGTGGCGCGGGAGAGGGCAATCAAGGAGCGCAAGGCGCTGCTCAGCAGTTATCTGATGCTGGCCAAGACGGCCATCGAGGGCAGCTACGGCAAGCCTGACAGTCCCGAAGTGCGCCAGCAGGTGAAGGAGATATTGCGGCCGCTGCGCTATGGCAGCGACGGCTACTTCTTCGTCTATGACTATCAGGGCAATACCGTGCTGCTGCCGACCCGGCCCGAGATGGAGGGGAAGAACCGCTGGCAGGACAAGGATACCAAGGGTGCCTTCCTCATTCAGGGGATCATCAAGTCGGCGCGGGAAGGAGATGGTTTCTCGGAGTACTGGACCAACAAGCCCTCTGTCGGGCGGGATGCCCCCAAGCTCTCCTTCAACCTGGTGCTCGACAAATATCAGTGGGTCGTGGGCACGGGCTTCTACATCGACGACATCGACAATGAGCTGGCCACCCTGCGCAGCGAGCGGGAGGAGACCATGTATGGCTCCCTGAAAACCGGGGTGCTGTTCATCCTGGTGATCTTGGGGGTGACCCTGGCGGCCACGGTGGTGATCGGCAACCGGGTCACCCGCCCGCTGGCGGATGCGGTCGCCGCACTCAACGACATCGCCGACGGGGACGGGGATCTGACCCAGCGCCTCAAGGTGCAGAGCAAGGACGAGGTGGGGCAGCTGGCCGCCGCCTTCAACCGCTTCGTCGAGCGGATCCAGTCGGTGGTGAGCCAGGTGGGGGAGACCAGTCACCAGTTGCTGGGGGCCGTGGATCGGCTGCATAGCCTGAGCGAACATGCGGACAGACAGATGCAGGGCCACGGCAAGGAGACGGATCAGGTGGTGACAGCGGTGACCGAGATGAGCTCCACCGCCCAGGAGGTGGCGGCGAGCGCTTCCAACGCCGCCAGCGCCACCAGCGATGCGGCCCGCGAGTCCGATGCGGCCCGCGGCGTGGTGAACAGCGCCATCGGCAGCATCAACCGGCTGGTGGGCGAAGTGCATGTGGCGGCCGGGGTCATCGAGCAGCTCGCCCACGAGACCGGCAAGATAGGCTCCGTGGTGGAGGTCATTCGCGGCATCGCCGATCAGACCAACCTGCTGGCCCTCAACGCCGCCATCGAGGCGGCCCGGGCGGGCGAGCAGGGGCGCGGCTTTGCGGTGGTGGCGGACGAGGTGCGATCCCTCGCGGGCCGTACCCAGCAGAGCACCAAGGAGATCAACGAGATGCTCCAGCGCCTGCAGGGCGGAGTGAAACAGGCGGTGGAGGTGATGCAGGCCAGCGAGGCACGCAGCCAGGAGACGGTGCAGGAGGCGAGCCACATCGCCAGCTCCCTGGACAGCATGGTGGCGGCGGTCGGCACCATCAACGACATGAACATCCAGATCGCCACGGCCGCCGAGGAGCAGCACGCGGTCTCCGAGGAGATCAACAAGAACCTGGTGGCCATCCAGCAGATCGTCAGCGAGCTGACCGAGGCGTCCGGGGAGTCCAGCACCACCACCCGCGCCCTGGCAGGCACGGGTGACAAATTGCGCCAACTCGTCTCCCGCTTCCGTTACTAATCACATTTTTGCCGTCTGGACAGGATTTCCAGACGGCAAATTTGGGGATCGGCGCAGAATGTGTGAAAATCGCGCCATTCGTTCCTTTCGTTAGCCCCAACCCTATGAATGAGATCGTGAAAGGCAGTATCGATTTGATCCGTCAGCTCAACTACGGCCTGGTCTATGCCAGCCTGGAGGAGCACAAGGAGCTGTCCCGTACCGATCTGTCCCGTCTGACCGGCCTGTCACCGGCCAGCATCACCAAGATCACCCGCGAGCTGCTGGACGGCGGCCTGGTGGTCACCTGCGGCGAGAGCTCGGTGGGGCGTGGCCGTCGCCAAACCCTGCTGCGCATCAACGAGCGCCGCTTCCAGTTTCTCTCCATGCGCCTGGGGCGCGGCTATGTGGACATGGCCCTGTTCGATCTCGCGGGCCACTCCCTGGCGCGCCATCGCCATGTCTTCAACGAGGCGGAGCGTGCCGAGCTGCTGGCCAGCCTGGTGCGGGCCATCGAGGGCTTTTTGCCCAAGAAGGCGCTGCGTCTGGCCTGCATCGCCCTCTGCCTGCCCGGCCAGGTGGAGCGCCACTCCGGCATGGTCAAGCATTTTCCCTATTACGATCTGCGCAATTGGCCCCTCGGTCCCACCCTGCAGGAGGCCTTCTCGGTACCCGTGCTGGTGAGCGGTGACGTGCGCACCTGGATCCAGGCCGAGCGGGAGTGGGGCGCCGCCAGGAACTGCTCGGATGCGGTGCTGGTGTTCGTGCACAACGACATCGGGGTCGGCATGGTGGTCAATGGCCAGCTCATCGAGAGCGAGTCGGCTCTGCTCGGGGATCTCAGCCACCTGCAGCTCGAACCCTATGGCCAGCGCTGCTACTGCGGTGGCTTCGGCTGCGCCTGCACCCTCGTGACCAATCAGGCGCTGGAGGCGCAATATCGGGAGCTGCGCGAACGGATGCAGGAGTTCGATCTGCCCGAAAGCGTCACCATCCGCGAGCTGTGCGAGCTGGCGCTGGCTGGCAACAGCCTGTGTCAGGATATCCTGCACCAGGCAGCAGGCCGCCTCTCCCGGGTGCTGGCGAACCTCATCTGCCTGCTCAATCCGGGCAAGCTGCTGCTCGGGGGGGAGATCACCCGGGCCGATCGACTGCTCTTCCCCATGTTGCACCAGTCCCTGGCAAGCCAGTTGCCCGCCGAGTACCTGGTGCGCCTGCAGATTGAATCCACCCACTTCTACGAAGATCCCACCAAACCCACCTCGGTGCAGGTGCACAAGGCCCTGCGCGATGGCAGTCTGCTGCTCGACTTGTTGCGAGGCGACAAGGAGGCATGAGGCTCGGGTTGCAAGGACGCTTCCTGCTCATTCTCTGTCTGGTCAGTCTGTTGCAACTGGTGTTGCTGAGCGGTGCCAGCTACTACTATGTCGCCGAGCAGCGCTACCGTGAGGTGGGGGATCAGGCCCTGGATGTGGCACGGCTGGTGGCGCGGGAGTCCGGCGTCATCGCCGGGGTGAAGCGGGCGGATACGGTGCGCCTCAATGCCCTGGTGGAGCGGATCCGCGCCGAGGTCGGGGCCAGCTACATCGTCATCGGGGACAGGCAGGCACGCCGCCTGGTGCACCCCAATGCGGACCGGATTGGCAAAGCCATGGTGGGGGATGATCCCGAGCGTGCCCTGCAGGGAGAAGCCTATATCTCCAGGGCCCAAGGGTCCCTTGGGGTCTCGGTGCGCGGCAAGGGGCCCATCCGGGACGAGATGGGCAAGATCATCGGGGTGGTGTCGGTCGGCTATCTGGTGCGGGACATCGATGCGGACCTGCAGGGCTATTTGCGCTTTGGCCTGGCCATGACATTGCTCATTGTGGTACTCAACAGTGTCGCAGCCGCCTGGCTGGCCCGGCGCTACAAGAAGGCGATATTCGGCTTTGAACCCGAGCAGATGGGGCGACTCTATGCGGAGCTCGACTGTACCCTGCGCACGGTGCGCGAGGGGATCCTCACCATCGACGAGCAAGGGCGCCTCACCTCCCTGAACCCCAACGGCATCAAGTTGCTGCGCCTGGACGACACCACCGCCAGGAGCGCCATCGGCCAGCCCATTGGTCACCTGCTGCCGGGCAGTCGCATGCTCTCCATCCTGCAAGAGCAGACCCCCCAGTTTGACGAGGAGATAGTGCTCAACGGCCAGTCCCTCATCGTCAATCGGCTGCCGCTGGTACGCGAGGGCAAGCTGATCGGCGCCGTGTCGAGTTTTCGGCGCAAGGACGAGCTGGCGGAACTCAGTGCCCAGCTCTCTCAGGTGCAGGCCTACAGCGATCTGCTGCGGGTACAGACCCACGAGCACAACAACCAGCTCGGGACCATCGCCGGTCTCATCGAGCTCGGGGCCACCCGGGAGGCGCTCGCCTTCATCGGGCGGGAGGCGGCCACCGAGCAGACCCTGCTCGGCTTCCTGATGGGAGCCATCGCCAAACCCAAGGTGGCGGGGCTGCTGCTCGGCAAATACCACAGGGCCCACGAACTCGGTCTTGAGCTCGTGATCGATCCCGATGCCCGTCTGCACGACATTCCTGCCCGTGTCAGCGGTTCCCAGCTGGTAACGGTGCTGGGCAACCTCATCGACAACGCCTTCGAGGCGACCCGCCGCCACGGTGCGCCCTATCAGCCCATCCGGGTTTCCCTGAGCGATCTGGGGCAGGATCTGGTGCTGGAGGTGGAGGATGGGGCTGGCGGCATCGACCCGCAGTTGGCGGACAGGTTGTTCGAACAGGGGGTCAGCAGCAAGCCCGAGCCAGGACACGGTATCGGGCTCTCCCTGGTGCGCAAGACCCTGGATGCCCTGCAGGGGACCATCACCATCGAAGCCACGACGCAGGGAAGTTGCGTCGTCTGTTACATTCCCAAGGAGGTGTGAGTGATCAAGATCCTGATCGTCGAGGATGATCCCGCCATTGCCGAGATCCACCGCCGCTTCGTGCAGCGCCTCGCCGGTTTTGAGGTACTGGGGGTGGCGTTGACCCTGTTCGATGCCAGGGAGCAGATAGGGATCCTCCGGCCCGATCTGGTGCTGCTGGATGTCTGGTTGCCCGATGGAGAGGGGTTCTCGCTATTGAGAGAGCTGCGCCAGGCGGGGGCGAGTCTGGATGTGATCCTGCTCACCGCGGCGCGGGAAGCCGCTGCCCTGCAGGAGGCGATGCGCCTCGGGGTGGTGGATTTCATCTTGAAGCCCGTGGTGTTCGAGCGCCTGCGCGACACCCTGGAGAAGTACCGTCAGAGCATCGCCGCCCTGGCGGCGTTGGCCGACATCGACCAGCAGGCGGTGGACACCCTGTTCGGTACGCCGTTGCAGCAGGTGGCGGCAGAGGGACTGCCCAAGGGCATCGATGCTCTCACCCTGCAGCGGGTGCTGACGGCCCTGACTCCGGAGGCCGCCAGTGCCGAGGAGATAGGCAGCCGGATAGGGGTGAGCCGGACCACGGCACGCCGCTATCTGGAATTTCTGGTGGGGCAGCAACTGGCGAGCCCCGAGCTCGAATATGGTACCGTCGGGCGGCCGGAGCGGCGTTACCGCAAGCCGTGATCCGGTCGCCCGGAACCTGTGGTCCAGACAAGAAAAGAGCGCCTTTCGGCGCTCTTTTTATCAGGGTTTGCTTCCCGTGGGCATCAAGGTCTCTGCGCGTGATGGTCAGGGTTCAGAGGTGGCAGAGGCTCATCGATTCAGTGGCTGGTGGCAGGCTCCCCCTTGGGGGCCCGGCGAGCCTGCCACCACTGCCAGACGGGCAGCAGCAACATGGTCAGGGTGATCACCGTGAAGGCGAGGGTGATGGGGCGCTCCCACAGGAAGCTCAGGCTGCCGTCGTTGATCACCAGGGCCCGGCGCAGGTTGTCCTCCAGCATGCCTCCCAGGATGAAGCCGAGCAGCATGGGGGCCATGGGGAAGGTGAGCAGGCGCAGGCCGATGGCGATCAGTGCAACGATGGCCATCACATGGATGTCCATGGTGTTGAAGGAGACCAGATAGACCCCGGTCAGGGAGAACAGCAGCACCATGGGGATGAGCACGGGGCGCGGCACCGCCAGTACCCGGGCCAGGTAGGGGATGAGGGGAAGGTTCAGGATCAACAGCACCACGTTGCCCAGATACATGGAGATGATCACCGACCAGAAGACATCCGGATGCTCCATGAACAGACGCGGGCCCGGCTGGATGCCGTAGGCCACCAGAGCGCCCAGGATGAGGGCCGTGGTGCCGGAGCCCGGGATCCCCAGGGTCAGCAGGGGCACGAAGGAGCCGGTGGAGGCGGCGTTGTTGGCCGCTTCCGGGGCGGCCAGGCCGCGCAGGCTGCCCTTGCCGAACTGCTCCTGGCGCTGCTTGCCGGCGATGTTGCGCTCGGCCCCATAGGCCATGAAGGCGGCGATGGTGGCACCGGCTCCCGGCAGCACGCCGATGAGAAAGCCCAGCACCGAGGAGCGGGCGATGGGAGGCGCGATTTCCCTGACCTCTTCCTTGCTCAGCTTGAGGCTGCCGAGCTGCTGCATCTGCCTGGCCTCTTCCTCGCTGTTGTCCTTGCCGGGGCGCAGCACCGCCATCAGGATCTCTGCGAGGGCAAAGGTGGCCATGGCCAGCAGCAGGAAGGAGAAGCCGTCACGCAGATCCGGCAGCCCGAAGGTGAACCTGTCCACCCCGACGCTGCGGTCGATGCCGATGGTGGAGATCATGATGCCGAACAGCGCCATGATCAGCGCCTTGAGCACCTGCCCCTTGCCGGCAAAGGCCGCCACGGCGGAGAGGCCCAGCACCATGAGGGCGAAGTAGTCCGCCGACTGGAAGGAGAGGGAGACCTTGGCGAGCAGGGGCGCCGCCACCATCAGCATGATGGCGGAGAGGGTGCCGCCGGTGAAGGAGGCGTAGGCGGCGATGGCCAGCGCCTTGCCCGCCTGTCCCTTGCAGGCCAGGGGATAGCCGTCGAAGGCGGTGACCACGGTGGCGGAGCAGCCGGGGGCGTTGATCAGGATGGAGGAGGTGGAACCCCCGAAGATGGCGCCGTAATAGACCCCCGCCATCAAGATGATGCCGGAGGCCGGATCCAGGCCATAGGTGATGGGGATCATCAAGGCGATGGCGGTGACCGGGCCAAGGCCCGGCAACATGCCGATAAAGGTGCCGATGAAGCAGCCAAGCACCACCATCATCAGGTTGACCGGCAGCAGTGCGGTGCCGAGTCCTTGCAAGATTCCGTCTAACATGGTGACTCCTTAGAAACCGAGCAGGGTGAACAGGCGACCCGGCTCCAGATAGACGTTGAGCCCCTTGGTGAGCAGGGCCCAGAAGCCGATGGAGAAGGGGACGCTGATCATCAGGCCGTAGCGCAGGCTGGGCTCACCGAGCACCCGGATGCCCACGCTTAGGAAGGCGATGGTCGAGAGCACGAAGCCAAACCAGGTGAGCCCCAGTCCGTAGATGACCATGAGCCCGAGCAGGATGAAGACCCGGCGCCAGTCCCCCTCTTCCCGGCGCAGGGGCTCGCCCCCGGGGAAGATCACCAGCAGCAGGGAGAGCAGCGCCCCGATCCCTGCCAGGGCATAGGGCAGGGTGCTGGCGGTAAAGGGTTCATATTCGTCCCCCGGGTAGCCCGGGATTTGGGTGGCATGGTAGCCATAGGCGAGGGAGAGCAGCAAAAACAGCAGCCCCCCGAACCGCTCCTTGGTCAGGTGCATAGGAATGACTCCAATGGGGCGGGCCGGGCCCGCCACGGGGTTGTGGGATTACTTGATGAAGCCGAGCTCGCGCATCAGGCCGCCGATCTCTTGCTCCTGGCTGTTGAGGAAGGCGGTGAACTCGGGACCGGCCTGATAGCGATTGGTCCAGCTGTTGCGGGCACGAACCGTCTCCCACTCCGGCTTGTCATACATCTGCTTGAGCAGGGCGGCGAATTCGGCCGACTTCTCGGCGCTCACGCTGGGGGAGGCGAAATAGCCGCGCCAGTTGGCAAACACCGTGGGGTTGCCCTGTTCGCTGAAGGTGGGGATGTCTTTCGCATCCGGCATGCGTTCGGAGGCTGTCATGCCGAGGATCCGCATCTGGCCGGACTTGACCGCTTCCATCGCCTCGCCAAAACCAGTAGAGAGCACCTGGGTCTCTCCCGCGAGCACTGCGGCCATGGCACTGCCGCCGGCATCATAGGCCACGTAACGCAGCTTGCTGGCGTCGGCACCGGCGTTCTTGAAGGTCATGGCGGCCACCAGGTGATCCAGGCTGCCGCGGGCGGAGCCCCCGGCTATCTTCACCTTGGCGGGGTTGGCCTCATAGGCGGCCAGCAGCTGGGGCCAGCTCTGGTAGGGAGAGTCCAGCGGCACAGCCAGTGCCTGGTAGTCGGCGATGATGGCCGCGACCGGGGTGAGATCCCGGAACGATTGCGGCAGTTCCTTGGAGAGGGATTTGACGATGATGGGGGTGGAGTTGACCATCAGGGTCTTGTCGGACTGGGCCGAGGTCTCGATGAGATGTGCGATGGCCTTGGCGCCGCCACCGGCCGAGATGTTCTGGTAGGAGGCGGTCTGGATCAGGCCGGACTTGGTCAGAGCCTCGCCGGTGCCGCGGGCTGTGTTGTCCCAGCCGCCGCCGGCACCGCCCGGGATGAGGAAGTGGATCTCGTCGATCTGGGCGTGGGCGCCAAAGCTCAGTGCGAGCAGGCCGCCTATCAGGGTGCGCTTGAAGGTTCCTTGCAACATGGTGCTCTCCTTGTGATTGTTGCAGGAAGGTTAATTAATCATGTCTGACTGGAAAACAATCTGACCGTAATGGCTATTAAGGCTGTTGTGGCCATTGTGTTCATTCTGGTCACGGCACGAAGAGAAGGGACGCGCATAGAAACGAGGCGCCCGTGAGCGCCTCGTCCGCTAAGGATCACTGGGTCGGTTTCGCCGCCGATGTGCTGACGTCTTCCTTCGCCTCCTGCTTCAGGGCCTCGCTGGCCTGCTGGCGCAGCTTCATCTGCTCCACCACCAGCTTGTAGGCGATGTAGTACTTGTAGATGTTGCCCACGTAGGTGACGGTCTCTGGCCCTATCTTCTCGGCCACCACGTACTCGACGTTGTGGAACCAGACGTTGGGATCCAGCCCTCGCTTCCTGGTCTCGGCACGGAGCCTGGCCACCCGCGCGGGGCCGGCATTGTAGGAGGCGAAGGTGAAGAGCGCCTTGTCGAGGGCGGTCATGGGCTCGTCCGCATAGTAGTGATCGATCATCCAGCGCATGTATTTGACGCCGCCGTGGATGTTGGGCTCGAGCTGGCGGATGTCGCCCACCTTGAGCCCCTTGCCGGTGGCGGGCATGATCTGCATGACGCCGATGGCGCCGACGTGGCTGCGCGCTTTCTGGTTGAGGGCGGACTCCTGGTAGCCCTGGGCCGCCATCAGCAGCCAGTCCACGTCGTATTTCTCGCCGTATTCACGAAACAGCTCCACCACCTGCAGGAATTTCTTGCGGTCGGACTCGGCGGCGGCACTCCTGACGTACTTGTTCTGCTTGAGATAGCGGGCGAGGAGCTCGCCCCCGGTCGCCTTGCCACGCAGCGCCTTGATCTGCTCGTTGAGCATGGTGAGCAGCTGGGTACTCTCCTTGCGCACCGCCCAGGCGATGATGCCCCCCTCCCGGAACACGGGGTCGTCGTGGATGGTGATCTTGGGGAAGATCTTCTGCCAGAAACGGGCCTTGTGCTCGTCCATGACGATGAAGGGCAGGAGGCCTGCATTGACCATCTCCACCAGATCTTCATCTTCCAGCACTTCGGAGGCGGGCTGGATGTCGATGAGGGGCTCTCCCGCCGCCTTGCGCGCCTGGTTGTAAGCCATGAGGCTCTCGAAATAGCTCGAGGAGGGGCGCACGTAGATGCGTTTTCCCCCCAGATCGGCGGCACTCTCCACCTTGGGCGAGTAGGGGCCGGAGACGAGCAGCTCCCGCACGTCTTGCAGCAGGGGATCGGTGAAGGTCACGCCCTGCTCCTTGCGCTTGTCCGTGATGGTGAGATTGGCGGCGGCGATGTCCCCCTTGCCGGCGATGAGGGCGCTCAGCAGGGCTTCCCGGGCCACGGGAATGAAGACGAAGTGCACCTTGAGGTGGCGCTTGATGGCCTTGTCCTTGCGCAGTTGCTCGTTGAGCCGCTTCTCGACCTAGACGAAGGCGTCGTAGGTGACACCCCGTTGCACGCCCTTGTTGATGAAGTAGCCGGTCTTGTTGTAGGTCGTCAGTACCCGGATGGAGCGGCGCTCCAGCATGGCGTCAAGGTCGCCCAGCATGGGTTTGGCAAGCTCGTTGCCCTCGAAGCTCAGGGCGCTTTTTTCCGTTTCCTCATCGGTGGCCGCCTGCTTGTCGGATTCGGCCCCCCAGGCTGGCGTCAGGGAGCAGAACAGCCAGATCACGACAATCCATAAGCATTTCATAACGTACACCTCACTCGTTTTATTGAGTGTAAGTGGCGCCTTGCGGGTGATTTAGCTTATTGGGTTTGATAGAGAAGGCCCCATAGCACGATTTCCACTATTCAACCCCCTGGCCGTCTACCCATGAAAAAAGGAGCCCCGAGGCTCCTCTTTTTCTGCGTGTTGCGGGCCCGCCTGGCTAGAACCAGAAGCCGATGATGAAGGAGCCCGCCAGGGTCAGCATCACGTTGGCCACCGCATAGGTGCCGGCGTAACCGAGCGCCGGGATGGAGCTGTTGGCGGCCTCGTTCACCACGTCCATGGCCGGGGCGCAGGTTCGGGCGCCGGTGATGGCGCCGAGCAGCAGGGCGGGGTTCATTTTGAGCACCCAGACCCCGAACAGGTAGCCGACCAGCACCGGCAAGGTGGTGACCAGCATGCCGGAGAAGAGCACCACCATCCCCACCTCGCTCAGGTGATCCAGGATGCCCCCCCCCGCCTTGAGGCCGGTGCTCACCATGAAGACGGCAAGGCCGAGATCCTTGGCCAGACGCAGGGCGCCAGGCGGCACATAGCCTACCGTCGGGTGGTTGGCCCGCAGGTAGCCCATCAGGATCCCCGCCAGCAGCAGGCCGACGGCGTTGCCGAGGCCGAACTCGATCTGGCCGAACACCAGGGAGACGGAGCCGATGAGCAGCCCCAGCACGAAGAAGGTGGCAAAGGCCACCAGATCCGTGGTCTGGCTGTGGATGCTGATGAAGCCGATCTTGTTGGCCAGCAGCTTGACCCGCTGCTTCTCGCCGCTGATCTGCAGCACGTCACCCTTTTGCAGCATGATATTGCGATCGAACGGCATCTCGATCTGGGAGCGCACCACCCGGTTCAGGAAGCACCCCTTCTCGGTGAGGTTGAGCTCCACCAGGTGGCGACCCACCACGGCATCGTTCTTCACCACGATCTCTTCGGTGACGATCTGGAGGTCAAGCAGGTTGCGATCGAACACCTCTTTGCCGTTGCGGTAGTTGACGTCGAGCTTCTCGTGGCTCTCGGGGTAGCCCACCAGAGCTATCTCGTCCCCTTCCTGAATGACGGCATCACCGTCGGGGCTCGCCAGGATGCCGTTGCGGCGAATGCGCTCCACATAGCAGCCGGTGTGGGGATAGATGCCGGTCTCCCGCAGGGTACGCCCCCCGATCCAGGCGGCGAGCTCTGGGCCGACCCGATAGGCGCGGATGATGGGCAGATAGGTCTTGCGGCTCTCGCTGTCGGACAGCCCCCGCTCGCGCGCAATCTTCTGCGCTTCGGTATTGAGATCCAGCCTGGCCAGGGAGGGGAGGTAGCGCACCACCAGCATCAGCCCCACCAGCCCCACCAGGTAGGTCAGGGCGTAGCCGATGCCCATGTTGTCCAGCACCGACTGCATGTCGGTCTGGTGGGGCAGGTTGAGCAATCCGCTTCGCAGGGCGTCCTGCGCCCCCACCAGGGCCGGCGTGGAGGTGAGGGAACCTGCCAGAATGCCGGCGGCCATGCCGGGCCCCAGATTAAAGAACTTGGCGAGCCCCACGGTCAGCAGCAGGGCCGACAGCAGGATCACCAGGGTCAGGGTGATGTAGTGGATGCCGTCGCGAAGGAAGACGCTGAAAAAGTGCGGCCCCGCTTCAATTCCCACACAGAAGATGAACAGCATGAAGCCGACGTTTTCAGTGGAGGTGGAAAACTGGAATCCCATCTGGCCAAACAGCAGGGCGGTGAAGAGCACGCCTATGGTGTTGCCTATCTGGAAGTTGCCGATGCGTACCTTGCCCAGCAGCAGCCCGAAGGCTAGTACCACGAACAGCAGCAGGGAGTCGCTTTGATGTAGCAGTGTCACGAAATCTATGGTCATGCCCGGAAAAACCGAGGATAAAAGTGAGGCCGATATTGTGCCGGATCCTGTATCAAGAAAGAAGCGCCAAAGCGGATTAACAGCCAGTTAAGTGCTGGTCTCTTCGATGAAGATAGGGATGCGAGGGGGGGCTGGGGAAAACACCTCTATTTTACGCTGCAAGGCCCGCTGTCAATGAGTGAAATATGCTGTCGAGCAGAGAGGGGATGACGCTCCTGTGGACAATTTATTACCTGCTGCATGGGGAGCAAACGGGCATGTTTTTCAGCATTTTCCACTGAGGAAATTGAAGGGTAACAAAAGAGACTCATGACTCATCCGGCGAGGGCTGACCCGCAGGACGCGGCATAGCGAAAAAAAATCCCCCACAGGCAGCACCGCGAGTCGATTCATCCCATTTAGGGGGGAAGGGAAAAACAGCAGAAAATGGGGAAGAGCGGGGGCAGCCATCGCAAACCGGGGACAATGGCTGCCAGCCCAGATGAACCGTGGCTTTGGTCAAGTTACCCACAGAAACTGTGGATAACCCTGTTTATGAAACTTGGCGATCAGGCTGAAAGCCGCGCCAATACTGGGCTGCAAGGACTGTTCAAAAAATACCTGCAATAAATTGTTTCTATAAAAATCAAATAGTTATACGCAGCAGAACAAAACGCTGCTGGTCAGTAACGGGAGATCAAAAGGGAGTCAGGCCGCAGGGGAGGGCTTGTGCATTAAAATTGGAAGAGGAAAGCACTAAAGTGGATAACTTGCACCGAGATGGTGAGGAATTGGCTCCCCCGACTGGACTTGAACCAGTGACATACGGATTAACAGTCCGCCGTTCTACCGACTGAACTACGGGGGAACATCAGGCAAGGAGGTGCATCATACAGAGGTCGTATTTCAGGGTCAATAGCCATCAGGGAGGGTGAGCGGATACCCAGCTCCTTCAACTCGGGGTACACTGCTCCCTTGCCGTTTTTTGCCGGGAGTCGTCATGAGCAAGTTATTCCAGTTGGCCAGCCAGTTTCAACCCGCCGGGGATCAGCCGAGGGCCATCGCCCAGCTGCTCGATGGCATCGAGTCGGGACTGGCCCACCAGACCCTGCTCGGGGTGACCGGTTCGGGCAAGACCTTTACCATGGCCAACGTCATCGCGACTCTTAATCGTCCCACCATGATCCTGGCCCCCAACAAGACCCTGGCGGCCCAGCTCTATGGGGAGATGAAGGAGTTCTTCCCCGACAACGCGGTGGAGTATTTCGTCTCTTATTACGATTACTACCAGCCCGAAGCCTATGTGCCGACCACGGACACCTTCATCGAGAAGGATGCCTCCATCAACGATCACATCGAGCAGATGCGGCTGTCAGCCACCAAGGCGCTGCTGGAGCGGCGCGACGTGGTGATCGTCGCCTCGGTATCGGCCATCTATGGTCTGGGGGACCCCCAGGCCTACCTCAGCATGATGCTGCACCTCAAAGTGGGGGACGTGATCAATCAGCGGGATATCCTGCGCCGCCTCGCCGAACTGCAGTACACCCGCAACGACATGGCCTTCCAGCGCGGCACCTTCCGGGTGCGGGGGGAGGTGATCGACATCTACCCCGCCGAATCGGACAAGCTGGCCCTGCGGGTGGAGCTGTTTGATGAAGAGGTAGAACGCCTCTCCCTGTTCGATCCCTTGACCGGCGCCATCGAGCAGACGGTGGTGCGTTACACCATCTACCCCAAGACCCACTACGCCACCCCGCGGGAGACCATTCTGGGTGCCATCGAGCACATCAAGGAGGAGCTCAAGGGGCGGCGCGAGCAGCTGATGAACCTCAACAAGCTGGTGGAGGAGCAGCGCATCAGCCAACGCACCCAGTTCGACATGGAGATGATGCAGGAGCTGGGTTACTGCTCCGGTATAGAGAACTACAGCCGCTACCTCTCCGGCCGCGCACCGGGTGAGCCGCCGCCCACCCTGTTTGACTACCTGCCGGGGGACGGCCTGCTCATCATCGACGAATCCCACGTCACGGTGCCGCAGATCGGCGCCATGTTCAAAGGGGACAGATCCCGCAAGGAGACCCTGGTGGAGTACGGCTTCCGCCTTCCCTCGGCGCTGGACAACCGGCCCCTCAAGTTCGACGAGTTCGAGGCGCTGATGCCCCAGACGGTGTTCGTCTCGGCGACCCCCGGCCCCTACGAGCTGGAGAAGTCAGGCGGTGACGTGGTGCAGCAGGTGGTGCGTCCCACCGGCCTGCTCGATCCTGAGGTGGAAGTGCGGCCGGTCAGCACCCAGGTGGACGATCTGCTCTCCGAGATCCGCAAGCGGGTGGCGGTGGAGGAGCGGGTGCTGGTCACGACACTGACCAAGCGGATGGCGGAGGACTTGACCGAATACCTGGCGGATCACGAGGTACGGGTGCGCTATCTGCACTCGGATATTGATACCGTGGAGCGGGTGGAAATCATCCGCGACCTGCGCCTTGGCAAGTTCGACGTCTTGGTGGGCATCAACCTGCTGCGCGAAGGACTCGACATGCCGGAAGTCTCCCTGGTGGCCATTCTGGATGCGGATAAAGAGGGCTTCCTGCGTTCCACCCGCTCCCTCATCCAGACCATCGGCCGGGCAGCGCGCAACCTCAACGGCAAGGTGATCCTTTACGGGGATACCATCACCAACTCCATGAAGGTTGCGATCGAAGAGACCGAGCGGCGCCGCGCCCTGCAACACGCCCACAACCTGGAACACGGCATCGTGCCGAAGGGGCTCAACAAGGCCATCGGCGATGTGATGGACATGGGGGGCAGCCGCACGGCGGGCAAGGCGGGCAAGGGGAGTCGCAAGGCTGCCGAACCGCAAGGGGAGTACCATGCCCGCTCTGCCAGCGAGATCAGCAAGGAGATCAAGCGGATGGAAGAGCAGATGTTCCAGCATGCGCGGGATCTGGAGTTCGAACAGGCGGCGGCGCTGCGGGATCAGATCCAGCGGCTGCGCGGCGAGCTGATCGAGTCATGAGCACCAGACGCTGGCTCATCTGGCGGCGTTTGCGCCGCCTCTATCAAGGCTTTCGCCACCCAGGCACGCCCTGGTGGGCGAAGGGGCTGGTGATCCTTATTCTGCTCTATGGCATCAGCCCGGTGGACGTTGTCCCCGATGTGGTGCCTCTCCTTGGCTGGCTCGACGACGCTACCTTGTTGCTGCTCCTCTTGTGGGGCTGGGAGAAATGCTTGCCCGGCGAGGTGCTTGCCGCTCTGGACAAGGCCGAGTGAGCAGAAGCCTACGTTCAGGGAGAGGGGAAAAGAAGGGGGGGGGGGGGGGGCTGAATGACTCCCTTCATGGGATTCGAAAAAGGGGACCATGGGGAGATTGTGAGCCAGGTCTCATTGGCGTAGACTCCACGCCGTTCACTTCATGGGTACCAAAAAATGGATCTGATCCTCTTTGCCATCGACTTTATTCTGCACGTTGACGTGCATCTGAAAGAGCTGTTCGAGAACTATGGCGTCTGGGTATACGCCATCCTGTTTCTCATCATCTTCTGTGAAACCGGGCTGGTGGTGACTCCCTTCCTGCCGGGGGACTCCCTGTTGTTTGCTGCAGGTGCCCTCACCGTGGGCAGCGTGTTGGACGTGCACACCCTAGCCGCCGTGCTGATCATCGCCGCGGTGCTCGGCAACGTGGTGAACTACACCATAGGCCACTTCTTCGGTGAGCAGCTGTTTCGCAACCCCGATTCCAAAATCTTTCGCCGGGACTATCTGGTCAAGACCCATGCCTTCTATGCCAAGCATGGCGGCAAGACCATCATCATCACCCGCTTCCTGCCCATAGTGCGCACCTTCGCCCCCTTCGTGGCGGGCATGGGGGCCATGACCTATCCCCGCTTCCTGGCGTTCAACCTGGTGGGGGGGCTCTTGTGGGTGCTCTCCTTCGTCTATGCCGGCCACTTCTTTGGCAATCTGCCGGTAGTGCGCCACAACTTTACCCTGCTCATCTTCGGCATCATCGCGGTCTCCTTGTTGCCCATGGTGATCGGCATGGTGAAGGCCAGGAGAAGTGCCAGCAAGGCTACCTCCGAAGGCGCGTGACATCGCCGTGCACGACATGAAAGAAGGGAGCCGATGGCTCCCTTCTTGTTGGTAGGCCGAGTGGCAGGTCGCTGCTGCGCCCTTTGACCCGCTTGTGGCCTGTTACGATGATGCACACCCGCAGGCAGCCACTTCATTGGCAGAACAGGGAGAAGGAGATCCGGCCCTCTGGGCATGGGGTCGTGAGGCGATAAAGAGGAAATAAAAAGGGAGCCATGGGCTCCCTTCTTAGGGTCGAGTGACGAACTAGTTGCAGCAGCGCCCTTTTATCAGGTTGCCAGCAGCCACGATGACGAACACCAGCAGATAGGCGGCAAAGATGACCACGAGCCACTGCGGCATGGAGAAACCGAGGAACTGCCAGCTGATCTCGCTGCAGTCGCCGTCCGGGTAGAACATCCAGGGAACCCACTTATCCAGTGGTGCCCAGGCAGGGAAGTCAACAAATCCCTCGCATACGTTGAAGGGGGAGGGGTTCATCTGGTAATCCACATGCTTGAGCGCCAGTTTCAGGCCCCAGAAGGCGCTGTAACCCCACAGGAGCATGGCACTCCAGCGCAGGTACCAGCGCTCTGGCGCGACCATGCCGAGGAGGCCGGCCGTGAGTACGCCGAGGAGGGCGATACGTTCATAAATGCACATCACGCAAGGGTGCAAACCCAACACGTGCTGGAAGAAGAGGGCGCAGAGTTCCAGCGCGAAAGCGGAGGCTGCCAGCAATCCCCAGGCCAGACGATGACTGGCAATGCGGCGAAGATACTCGATCATCTGATTGATCTCTCAGAGAAAAATAGTGGCTGAATTAGAGCAGAGCCCCATCTGAAAAGAAAGGGGCCGAACAGCCCCTTTCATGATCAGTGTGTGGACGGGGTGGGCAGTGGCAGTGCCCCATGATCCAGCAACCACCCTGCCTGATAGAACCATTCGGTTGCAGGACCGAGGAGCAGTTCCACGGAGAAGAAGCCGACAAGCCCCAGCACCAGGGTATAGGGCAGCGCCATCCAGACCATGCGGCCATAAGAGAGGCGCAGCAGGGGAGCGAGGGCCGAGGTGAGCATGAACAGGAATGCGGCCTGGCCATTGGGGGTGGCGACCGACGGCAGGTTGGTGCCGGTGTTGATGGCCACGGCCAGCAGATCAAAATGCTCGCGGCTGATGGCGCCGTTGATCAGGGCGGTCTTCACCTCGTTGATGTAGACGGTGCCGACGAAGACGTTGTCACTGACCATGGAGAGCAGACCGTTTGCCAGGTAGAAGAGGGCAAGCTGATCCTCCGGCTTGGCCGCCAGTACCCACTGGATCACCGGCTTGAACAGCTGTTGATCGATGATGACCGCCACCACGCTGAAAAAGACGGTGAGCAGGGCGGTGAACGGCAAAGCCTCCTGGAATGCCTTGCCAAGCGCGTGTTCTTCAGTCACGCCGGTGAACGCCGTCGCGAGCACGATGACCGTCAGGCCGATCAGCCCAACTGCAGCCAGATGGAGGGCAAGACCCGTGATAAGCCAGGTGGCAATCAGCGCCTGGACGATCAGCTTGGCCTTGTCCTGCGGGGTACGTTGTGCGTCTTCGTCTCGCTCGTAGGATTCCATGATGTGACGCACGGGCTCGGGCAAGCGGGCGCCATAACCGAACCAGCGGAATTTTTCGACCAGGATGCAGGTCAGCAGGCCACAGATGAAGACCGGGATGGTGACTGGCGCCATGCGAATGGCAAATTCACCGAAGTGCCACCCCGCCTGTTCACCGATGATGAGGTTCTGGGGTTCGCCGACCAGGGTGCAGACGCCCCCCAGGGCGGTACCGATGGCGGCGTGCATCATCAGGCTGCGCAGGAAGGCACGAAATTCGTTCAGATGCTGGCGGGAGAGCTCGTCAATCTCTTCGTCATCATGATGCAGATTGCCGGACTCATCCCGGGAGGCCACCTTGTGGTAGATAGCGTAGAAGCCGGTTGCGACGCTGATGACCACGGCGATCACGGTCAGGGCATCAAGGAACGCGGAGAGGAATGCAGACACCAGGCAGAAGGCGAGAGAAAGCAACGTTTTGGAGTGGATGCGCACCAGCATCTTGGTAAAGACGTAGAGCAGCAACTGCTTCATGAAGTAGATGCCGGCCACCATGAAGACCAGCAGCAGAAGCACTTCGATATTGGCCACCAGCTCATGTTTTATCTGGTTGGCGGAGGTCATGCCGATGAGCACGGCTTCGATGGCCAGGAGTCCGCCCGGTTGCAGCGGATAGCACTTGAGGGCCATGGCCAGGGTGAAAATAAACTCGACAACCAGCAGCCAGCCGGCCAGGAAGGGATCAACGTAGAAAATGATCGGGTTGATCAGCAGGAATAGAACGATGGCAATTTTGTACCATCGCGGAGCATTGCCCAAAAAGTTCTTTGTAAACGCGCGCCCTAGGCTGATTGGCATAATGATGGTTCTCTGTTCTGTTGTTGATATCTGCGTCTATGCAGTCGAGCCCGACCCGAGCCGAACATCCGGATATTCACCTGTATCAGATTGATTGCACATGATTTTAATCAAGGGAGCGATAACTATAAATAAGGTCGCTGAACTTGCCCAGCGAGCAAACGCTTATATTCCCATCATTTGGTGTTGGTTGACTCCTCACTTGTCGCCGCATACATATTTTTAACAAAAAGATCGGGGTAATGTGAGCAGAGGACCGACCTTCTGCTTGCCAGCATGACCGGCTTTGCTATTATTCGGGGGCCTTTTTACGCACTACAACAGAGTCATTACATGGTCATTAAAGCGCAAAGCCCTGCCGGGTTTGCCGAGGAATACATCATCGAGTCCATCTGGAACAATCGCTTTCCTCCTGGATCCATTCTACCGGCGGAGCGCGAGCTGTCCGAATTGATCGGCGTGACTCGCACTACCTTGCGTGAAGTGTTGCAGCGCCTTGCCCGTGATGGCTGGCTCACCATCCAGCATGGCAAACCGACCAAGGTCAACAATTTCTGGGAAACCTCCGGTCTCAACATTCTGGAGACACTGGCACGTCTCGATCAGGACAAGGTGCCGGATCTGGTGGCACAGCTGCTCTCCGCCCGGACCAACATCTGCACCATCTTCATCCGTGGCGCCATTCGCAACAACCCGGAACAGGCCGCCGAGATCTTGCGGGGTGCCGATGATGTGGAGAACACGGCCGAGGCCTATGCGGACTTCGACTACCGTTTGCATCACCAGCTTTCATTTGCCTCGGGCAACCCCATCTATGCCTTGATTCTCAACGGTTTCAAGGGCTTATATAGCCGGGTTGGCCGCTACTACTTCTCGGACAAACAGGCGCGGGAAACCGCAGATGCCTACTACAAGACGCTGCGCAAGCTGGCCGAAACTAAGGATCACGAAGCCGTGTTCATGACGGTACGCCAGTACGGCATCGAGTCTGGCAAGCTTTGGACCCGTCTGCGTCAGGACATGCCAAGCAACCTGTGTGACAACTGATTGCCCTGATCCAAGAAAAACGCGCCTGATGGCGCGTTTTTTTATGCCCGGCACTGACGTCAGGTCATGCTCTTGCGGTCCGGACAACGGCCGATGATATCTGCGGATAGCTCGCCATTGTCCTGCTCCAGCACCACATCGAAGCCCCACAGCTGATGCAGATGCTTGAGCACCTCGTGGCGTGACTCGCCAAGGGGGATGCGGTTGTGGGGAACATAGCGCAGGGTCAGGGAGCGATCGCCTTTCACTGCCACGTTGTAGACCTGAATGTTGGGCTCCAGGTTGCTCAGGTTGTATTGAGCGGACAGGGTGCTACGCACCAGTCGGTAGCCCTCTTCATTGTGAATGGCGGACACCTTGAGGTAGTTCTTCAGATCGTCGTCATCGATGGCAAAGAGCTTCATGTCGCGCATCACCTTGGGACTGAGGAACTGGCTGATGAAGCTTTCGTCCTTGAAGTTCTGCATGGCGAAATGCAATGTCTCGACCCAGTTGGTGCCAGCGTAATCGGGGAACCAGTATCTGTCCTCCTCGGTCGGGTGTTCGCAGATGTGACGCAGGTCCGTGAACATGGCAAAGCCAAGGGCGTAGGGGTTGATCCCCGAGTAATACCGGCTGTTGTAGGGGGGCTGATAGACCACGTTGGTGTGGCTGTGCAGTACCTCCAGCATGAAGCGATCGCTGATTTTTCCCTCGTCATAGAGGTGGTTGAGAATGGTGTAGTGCCAGAAGGTGGCCCAGCCCTCGTTCATCACCTGCGTCTGCTTCTGCGGGTAGAAGTACTGACTGATCTTGCGCACGATACGCACCACCTCGCGCTGCCAGGGCTCGAGCAGGGGGGCATTCTTTTCGATGAAATAGAGGATGTTCTCCTGAGGCTCGGCAGGATAGCGCCTGTCTTCCACCCCGGCAATCTTGTGCTGCTTGGGCAGGGTACGCCACAGCTCATTGACCTGGGTTTGCAGATAATCTTCCCGCGCCTTCTGGCGCCGTTTCTCCTCGGCCAGAGAAATCTTCTGGGGCCGCTTGTAACGATCCACCCCGAAGTTCATCAGGGCATGGCAGGAGTCAAGCAGTTTCTCCACCGCATCGATGCCGTGTTTTTCCTCGCACTCGGTGATGTAGTTCTTGGCAAACAACAGGTAGTCGATGATGGAGGAGGCATCGGTCCAGGCCTTGAACAGATAGTTGTTCTTGAAGAAGGAGTTGTGACCATAGCAGGCGTGGGCCATGACCAGCGCCTGCATCGGCATGGTGTTCTCTTCCATCAGATAGGCGATGCAGGGGTCCGAGTTGATGACGATCTCGTAGGCGAGTCCCATCTGGCCGCGCTTGTAGTTGCGTTCGGTGTGGATAAAGCGCTTGCCGAATGACCAGTGTTGATAACCGATGGGCATGCCGACACTGGAGTAGGCATCCATCATCTGCTCTGCAGTGATCACCTCGATCTGGTTGGGATAGGTGTCGAGCCGATAGAATTTGGCGACCCGGGCTATCTCCTGGTGATAAAGCTCCAGCAGATCGAAGTTCCAGTCAGGACCATCGTCCAGCGGCGCTATCTTTCTTGCGGTTTCTACCATATGTGATCCCTCAAGCCGCTTGCTTCTTGAACAATTCCCGGAACACCGGATAAATGTCCTCGACCTTGCGAATGTGCTCCATGGCGAAGTGGGCGTATTGCTCTGCCACCGCCTCATATTCGTGCCACAGGGTCTGGTGGGCGCGGGTAGTGATCTCGATGTAGGAGTAGTAACGCACCCGCGGCATGATGTCGCGCATCAGGATCTCCCTGCACTGGGGTGAGTCATCGGCCCAGTTGTCACCATCAGAGGCCTGCGCCGCATAGATGTTCCACTGGTTGGCGGGATAACGTTCGTTGATGATGTCGTTCATCATCTTGAGCGCACTGGAGACGATGGTGCCGCCGGTCTCCTGGGAGTAGAAGAACTCGTGCTCGTCCACCTCCTTGGCCTGGGTGTGGTGGCGGATGTAGACCACCTCGACATTCTTGTAAGTCCGGCTCAGGAATAGATAAAGCAGGATATAGAAACGCTTGGCCATCTCCTTGGTAGCCTGATCCATGGAACCGGAGACGTCCATCAGGCAGAACATCACCGCCTGGCTCGAGGGGACGGGCCGTTTGACAAAGTTGTTGAATTTGAGGTCGAAGGTGTCGATAAAGGGGACCGCATCGATCCGTCGTTTCAGCTCCCTGATCTCTTTTTCAAGTTGCGCCATTTCGGCGAAATGGTCGTTGGGCTCGCAAGCCAGCTGGGCCAGGCGCTCCTCCAGTTCACGCAACTGACGTTTCTTGCCTGCCTGCAGCGCCATGCGCCGCGCCAGCGAATTTTGCAGGGAGCGCACCACGTTGATGTTGGCAGGCACCCCGTTGGAGGTGTAGCCGGCCCGATAGGTCTTCATCTCCATCAGCTGGTTGAGCTGGGTCTTTTGCAGCCGCGGCAGCTCCAGATCCTCGAACAGCAAGTCCAGGTACTCGTCCTTGGAGATCTGGAAGACGAAATCATCGACTCCCTCTCCTTGATCCGAAGCCTGGCCCTCGCCACTCCCTTGGCCGCCGCCACCCCCTTTGGGCCGGTCAATCTTGTCACCAGATACGAACTGGTCGTTGCCTGGATGCACCATCTCCCGTTTGCCGCCATGACCCTGATGAAAATGGGGTTCCCCGATGTCCTTGGTCGGGATGCTGATGCTCTCACCCTTGTCCACGTCCTGAATGCTGCGCTTGGAGACAGCATCCGAGACCGCTTGTTTTATCTGCTTCTTGTAGCGGCGGATGAAGCGCTGCCGATTGACAGCGCTTTTGTTTTTGCCGTTGAGCCTGCGGTCGATAAAATGCGCCATAACTCCCCCTTGAACACGGCAGGGTCAGGATGACTTGCGTACCCTGAGATACCACTCGGAGAGCAGCCGCACCTGTTTACGTGTGTAGCCTTTCTCCATCATCCGTTCGACAAAGTTATCGTGCTTCTTCTGCTCCTCAGCCGAGGTTTTGCTGTTGAAGGAGATAACCGGCAGCAGCTCTTCCGTGTTGGAGAACATCTTCTTCTCGATCACGGTGCGCAGCTTCTCGTAACTGGTCCAGTTGGGGTTACGGCCTGCATTGTTGGCCCGGGCACGCAGCACGAAGTTGACGATTTCGTTGCGGAAATCTTTCGGGTTGCTGATCCCGGCAGGTTTTTCAATTTTCTCCAGCTCGCTGTTGAGAGACGCTCTGTCAAACAGCTGGCCGGTTTCTGGGTCACGATACTCCTGATCCTGGATCCAGAAGTCGGCGTAGGTGACGTAGCGATCGAAGATGTTCTGACCGTACTCTGAATACGACTCGAGGTAGGCGGTCTGGATCTCCTTGCCGATGAACTCGACGTAGCGCGGAGTCAGGTAACCCTTGATGAACTCCAGATAGCGATCGTGCAGCTCTTGCGGGAACTGCTCGCGCTCTATCTGCTGCTCCAGCACATAGAAGAGGTGCACCGGGTTGGCTGCCACTTCCGCGTGGTCGAAGTTGAAGACACGGGAGAGGATCTTGAACGCGAAACGGGTGGAAAGGCCGTTCATGCCCTCGTCAACCCCCGCATAATCCCGGTACTCCTGATAGCTTTTCGCTTTGGGATCCGTGTCTTTGAGACTCTCGCCGTCATAGACTCGCATCTTGGAATAGAGGCTGGAGTTTTCCGGCTCCTTGAGCCGCGACAGCACCGAGAACTGGCCCAGCAACTCCAGAGTACCCGGTGCGCATTTGGCCTCGGTCAGCTCGCTGTTGAACAGCAGTTTTTCATAGATCTTCACCTCTTCCGAGACGCGCAGGCAGTAGGGCACCTTGACGATGTAAACACGGTCGAGGAAGGCTTCGTTGTTCTTGTTGTTGCGGAACTGCTGCCACTCGGATTCGTTGGAGTGGGCCAGCAGGATGCCGTCGAAGGGGAGGGCGGAGAGCCCTTCGGTACCGTTGTAGTTCCCCTCTTGCGTCGCCGTCAGCAGCGGGTGCAGCACCTTGATGGGGGCCTTGAACATCTCGACGAACTCCATCATCCCCTGGTTTGCCTTGCATAGCGCACCGGAGTAGGAGTAAGCATCGGCATCATCCTGGGCGAAGTGTTCCAGCATGCGGATATCGACCTTGCCGACCAGGGAGGAGATGTCCTGGTTGTTGTCGTCCCCCGGTTCGGTTTTGGCGATGGCGATCTGATCGAGGATGGAGGGGTTCACCTTCTCCACCTTGAACTTGGTGATGTCGCCGCCAAACTCGTGAAGGCGCTTGGCGACCCAGGGAGACATGATGGGGCGCAGATAACGGCGAGGGATGCCGTACTCCTTCTCGAGGATTTCGCCATCTTCGTCGATGTCAAACAGGCAGAAGGGGTGATCATTCACTGGTGAGCCCTTGATGCGATAGATGGGCACTTTTTGCATCAGGGATTTGAGTTTCTCTGCCAGCGAGGATTTACCGCCGCCAACTGGTCCGAGCAGATAGAGGATCTGTTTCTTCTCTTCCAGACCCTGAGCGGAATGTTTGAGATAGGAGACAATCTGTTCGATGGCTTCTTCCATGCCATAGAAGTCTTTGAAAGCGGGATAACGTGCGACGACGCGGTTGGAAAAGAGACGGCTGAGACGTGGATTGGTCGAGGTGTCGATCATTTCCGGCTCGCCGATGGCGGTCAGCAGACGTTCGGCGGCAGAGGCGTAGCAGGATTTGTCCTGTTTGCACATATCCAGAAACTCCTGGATGCTGTACTCCTCCTCTCTGGCCTTCTCATACCGCTGTTGATAGTGCTCGAAGATGCCCATAACTTAGCCCTCGTTATAGTCGCTTGCCCTGAAAAAGAGTGGATCACTACTTTTGTTCTGTTTACCTCTTAAGCCTAGTCAACAGCCCCCAGTAATCCATCGCCATCATTGGTTTAAGTTTGTGCGGGAGCTTCCCGATCCTCGTGCGGGAAGAAGCAGTAAGTGACATACCTATGTTACTGACTGTTAAATTATTTTTGCCACGACAGTGATGCAAATGTCAAAGACATAAAAAATAAATCTTTGTGTGCCAGAGGGAGAAAATGGTGACGCTCTGTTTTGTCAGGGGGCGGTGCCAGCAAGGGCAAGGGCGGCAGGGAATAGAGGGTAAAAAGACGTGTCGCTTACGTCAACGTAACGTTATTTGTTTGATGCTTTTGCTCTAATTTTTACATTGACGCTACATTCTGGCTGCTCTAGATTGGCCCTGTGTCGAGCAGTCATCGCTTTAGCAAGAGAGTGGGTGATTGTGCAGATACTAAGCTCTGTTTAAGCACGTTTCCGTTGGCTTGACCCTCGCATCCGCGAGGGTCTTATTTTTTCAGCGCCTGAACGGCGCCAAACCTGCAAGCTCAGGATTCGGCGGGATAGAGGGCTGACACCACCGCCAGCACCTCGGCGAAGGGATGGTCCGCCAACTGGCCAAAACCGGCCAGATCCCTGGCCTTGAGACGGGTCGTCAGCGGGGTGGCGATGCCACACAGGAAACGGGTCAGGATCCTGGGATGGCGCTGATGGCACAGGGCGATCAGCGGATCGCACCAGGCGCGCAAACCGTGCTCGTTGGGCAAGCCCGGTGATGGCAACGGCGGCAACACGGCGATCTCTCCCCGGCAGACGGAACAGTGCCCGCAGCGCTCGGGGGCGGCGTCGTCGGCAAAATAGCGGGCAAGCTCATGGCTGAGGCAGGTGGTCGAGGTGAAAAAGGCCAGCAGTGCCTGAAGGCGGGCCAGCTCGCTCTGCTCTTTCTTTTCAAACAATCCATGCAGCTCTTCGGCCAGGGTCGCGGTATCGATTTGCTGGCTCAGCACCCGATAGACCTCGGTCATCTGCTTGCTTTCAAGCTCGATCCAACCCTGCTGCTGCAGGTAGTCCAGCGCCGTCGCGGCGCGCTGGCGTTCCCCCTGGTATCCCTGCCACAGCGCTTCGAAGTCCATGGTGCACCAGGTGCGCGCCTGGGGTGCGCAGGCAAAGACCTGCTCCAGGAACTGGCGGCGTTCGGAATTGAAACGAGCGAGGATCGCCTGTTTTTCCAGTACGAACCTGAAGCGGTACTCGGCAAAGTAGCTGTAGGCCGGTGCAATGACCCCCGCCATCTCCAGATAGACCAGCAGGGTCTTGAGGGGCAGTTGGCGAATGTTGGTCTCGTTGGAGAGGCGCAGCAGGCTGAATTCCCACTCGGCGCCGCTCTGGCGCACGATATCGAGCAAGTGCGCGATGGCGTCCCTGTCCGGCGTATCCCCATAGACGAAGTTTTCCAGTACCGGCAACTGGGCGCGGCTCGCCAGCACGGTGCAGCGGGAGGGAAGCCCGTCACGTCCGGCGCGGCCTATCTCCTGACTGTAGTTCTCGATGGACTTGGGCAGGTCGTAGTGAATGACCCGGCGAATGTCGGCCTTGTCGATGCCCATGCCAAAGGCGATGGTGGCCACGATGCAGTCGAGTCTGCCAGCCATGAAGTCATGCTGGATCTGGCTGCGCAGGGCGGGATCGAGCCCCGCATGGTAGGCGCATGCCCGGATGCCGCTGGCCTGTAGCTGCGCGGCGCACTGCTCTGCGCTGTGTTGCAGAGTCACGTAGACGATGGTGGGGGCGGCCGGATCCCGGTGCAGCTCCTCGCGCAGCCAGGTATCGCGGGCACTGCCTGCCAGCGGGAGGACGGCCAGATCCAGATTGGGTCTGTAGAAACCGGTGACCACCAGATCGTCCCGGTCGATGGCAAATTTTGCCTGCATGTCCGCCATGACGGCCGGGGTGGCGGTGGCGGTCAGCAACAGCACCTGGGGAATGGCCAGTTCACGGCGATGATCCGGCAGCTTGAGGTAGTCGGGGCGAAAGTTGTGGCCCCACTCCGAGATGCAGTGGGCCTCGTCCACCACCAGCAGTGACAGGGGGATGTGGGCGATGAAGCGGCGAAAGCGCTCATTTTTGAGGCGCTCCACCGAAATCATCAGGATCTTGAGCTGGCCATCGCTGGCCTGCTGCATCACGCGCCGGCTCTCTTCCGCTGTCTGGCTGGAGTCCAGAGTGGCGGCGGCGATCCCCTTGCTGCGCAAAAAGGCGAGCTGATCGTGCATCAGGGCCAGCAGGGGAGAGATGACCAGGGTCAGGTGGGGCAGTGCGAGGGCGGGCAATTGATAACAGAGGGATTTCCCCGCGCTAGTCGGGAAGATGGCTGCGGCGCTCTTGCCGGCCAGCAGACGACTGATCACCGCTTCCTGCCCGGGCCGCAAGCGATCAAAGCCGAAGTGTCGGGTCAATAAAGAGGTGATCATGGCAAGGCTCCCTGAAAAAGGGCGTCATCATATCACTTCTGGCCCAGTGGTGGCCGATGATCGGACTGGTTTGGTGACATTTTGACCGTGGTTGATATTGTGTTATCACATTGTTGTAGATTTTTTGTGAGGTAACCCTGATATTTTTCAGTGATTATGTGGAAAAAAACCATGGCAGATGGGATATTCTTGTCCGCAACCCCACGCGAACGGGACAGATCCACCAGAAGAGCTGCCCACGGCGTCACCGTCAACGGACCGGTGCCAATGCGCGGGGCTGGTTGCCAACAGGACTAATGATTCACGCACCATGAGTGCACAGGGACTACTTGATGACACAACAACACCCCCTCATTCGACTGGTCAACAGCACCAGTCTGGTTAGCCAGATCCTAGTCGGTCTGGTATTCGGTATCCTTCTTGCGATGTTCATGCCCGAGTGGGCCAAGGCGGCGGGTCTGCTCGGCAGCCTGTTCGTCGGCGCCCTGAAGGCCGTGGCGCCGCTGCTGGTCTTCGTGCTGGTGATGTCGGCGATCATCGGCCACAAGCAGGGTCAGAAGACCAACATGAAACCGATCCTGCTGCTCTATGTGCTGGGTACCTTCCTGGCGGCTGCCGTGGCAGTGGTGGCGAGCTTCCTCTTCCCCTCCAACCTGCATCTGGTGGCAGGCGCTACCGAGATCACGCCGCCGGGGGGCATCACGGAAGTGCTGCAGACCCTGCTGTTCAACGTGGTGACCAACCCGGTGAAAGCACTGCTGGAAGCCAACTATATCGGCATCCTGGCCTGGGCCATCGGCCTTGGTATCGCCATGCG
The DNA here is from genome assembly GCF_027707845.1 of Aeromonas sp. QDB14. Taxonomy (NCBI): domain Bacteria; kingdom Pseudomonadati; phylum Pseudomonadota; class Gammaproteobacteria; order Aeromonadales; family Aeromonadaceae; genus Aeromonas; species Aeromonas sp. QDB14. Next base: position 38,317 of record NZ_JAPCJD010000026.1, read on the forward strand.
TCACGCCAATGAGAGCACCAAATCACTGATTTCCGATGTGTCTCACGGGGTTTCCGCCATCGTCAAGGCCGTGATCCGTTGCGCTCCGCTCGGCATCCTGGGCCTGGTTGCCTCCACCCTGGCTGAAACCGGCTTCGATGCGCTGTTTGGCTATGCCCAGCTGCTGGTGGTACTGATCGGCTGCATGCTGTTCATCGCCTTCGTGGTCAATCCGCTCATCGTCTTCTGGAAGATCAAGCGCAACCCCTATCCCCTGGTGCTGACCTGCCTGAAAGAGAGCGGTGTGACCGCCTTCTTCACCCGCAGCTCCGCCGCCAACATTCCGGTCAACATGGCCCTGGCCGAGAGGCTGCGCCTGCCGGAAGACACCTATGCGGTCTCCATCCCGCTGGGCGCCACCATCAACATGGCCGGCGCCGCCATCACCATTACCGTGCTCTCCATGGCGGCGGTGCATACCCTGGGGATGGAAGTGGACATGGCAACCGCCATTCTGCTCTCCGTCGTCGCCACCATCAGTGCCTGTGGCGCTTCCGGTGTGGCGGGCGGCTCCCTGCTGCTGATCCCGCTGGCGTGCAGCCTGTTCGGTATCAGCAACGACATCGCCATGCAGGTGGTGGCCGTTGGCTTCATCATCGGGGTGTTGCAGGATTCCGCCGAAACGGCCCTCAACAGCTCCACCGACGTGCTGTTCACTGCGGCGGCCTGCATGGCCGAGGATGAGAGCCTGCTGGATGCCGCCCCGGTCCCCAGCCGCGAAGCTTGATCCCCTCAGACTTTCCGCTCTGCACAGGCGCCCTCTTCGGAGGGCGCTTTTTATTTGCGCGCGCGTCAGGCGCCCTGCACCTTCTCGCCGTGTCATGGCACTGACAGTGCTCGGATCCCCCTGTGTGATTTCTCGGGAGGGGCCCGTTGGCTGCCTTACGTGTTCTCGCCACCGCCAACAAGCCATTCCCTGTACAAACGTGCCCGGCGCTGCATTCGCCGGGCATATCGGGCTGATTGTGCTGTCAGCATGGCGGCGTGTGACATCCCCTCTGGTGACCGAAGGGGTCATCTGCTCTTCGGACGCTGTACGGGAAGCCCGGTCAAGGCCCTCTCGGCGGTTTGCCTGCGCCCTGTAGCCGGTACTTTCCCTGAGTACCTTGAAGAAAGGCTCCATTGGGTGGGGGTGTCGGCTCTCTGGGCTAAACCCCGAAGAGCGGGCGTTCCTGGTAAGGACAAGGGCTCTGGTGTTCTGTCTGGCAAGGCCGATGGCGCGCAGCAGATGACGGGATAACACAGTACGTCTTGGTCGTGTGTCATTGGGGAAGGAATATGAGCGGCAAGCTGTCACCAAGGGGAAAGAGAGTGGGTGAAAGGGCTGTCTCTGATTTGAGGGCAGGGGGCTCTGATCATCTGAGCCCAGTACCTTATGATCACAACGAACACAGCCCGGCAGAGGAGATCTGCCGGGCTGTGGGAGGCGCCGGGCCAGATGCTGGCCCGACGGTATCGCAGGAAGGCTTAGCCGACCAGTTGATAAAGGATGGCGGAGATGGCGATAAGGCCCATGGTCGCCACGAAGACGTTGCTGATCTGACCCTGGTATTTCGCCATGGCCGGAACGCGCTTGATGGCGTACATGGGCATGAGGAACAGGATGGTGGCGATGATGGGGCCACCCAGGGATTCGATCATCCCGAGGATGGAGGGGTTGATCACGGCCACGCCCCACAGGGTCAGGATGAAGAAGGCGATGATGAACAGCTCCACTTTCTTGTGGTTCGGTGCCTTGCCGGAGCTGCGCATGTTCTGGACGATCATCCCTTTCAGACCTTCACGGGCACCCAGATAGTGGCCGAAGAAGGAGGAGACGATGGCCACGAAGGCAACCAGCGGACCGAAGTAGGAGATGATGGGGCTCGCATGCTGGTTGGCCAGGTAGGAGAGCACGGCGATGTTCTGGGACTTGGCTTCTGCCAGCTGGGCCGGCGTCAGGCTCATCACGCAGGAGAAGACGAAGAACATCACGAAGCCCAGCAGAATGATGGCGGTGCGCTTGAGGATGGCGTCGGACTTGGCGACGGCATGCTCACCGTGATCACGGCGCTGAGCCAGGGCGAAGCTGGAGATGGCCGGGCTGTGGTTGAAGGAGAACACCAGCACCGGGATGGTCAGCCACAGGGTGGTGGCGAAATCCTTGGTGCTCGGCATTTCATTCAGGGCCGCACCGGTCCAGTCCGGGATCAGGTACAGGGAGATGCCCGCCAGAATGGCGATGAGCGGATAGACCAGGAACTCGGTCACTTTCAGCATCAGCTTCTCGCCAGCCAGCATCACGGACATCATGGCCATGATGAGCACGATGGAGAGGATCCAGCGCGGGGGCGGCGTCATCTGCAACTGGTTGACCAGGAAGCTTTCCACCGTGTTGGTGATGCCCACGCCGTAGATCAGCACGATGGGGTAGATGGCAAAGAAGTAGAGCAGGGTGATCAATTTACCGGCACCCACGCCGAAGTGCTCTTCCACCACCTGGGTGATGTCGGCATTGGGCTGCTTGGAGGAGAGCACGAAGCGCGCCAGACCACGGTGTGCCAGGTAGGTCATGGGGCCGACCAGCAGCGCCATCACTACCAGCGGCCAGAAGCCACCCATGCCGGCGTTGATGGGCAGGAACAGGATACCTGCACCGACGGCGGTACCGAACAGGCTGATCACCCAGGTGGTGTCTTGTTTACTCCAACCGCGAGATTGGACCGAGCTGATTCCTTGCTCCTGTGCGGCTGTAACATCCTGTGCGCCAGTGACAGTATTGGACATGTGTCTCACCCCGAATGTGTGGTTTTAATTAGTCGGCGCAAGAATACTTTCTTTTTAATCAAAAATGTTGATCAAATTCACCTTTGTGCGGCTAAAACCCGTACTTTCTTGTAGAAATGTGATCAAAAGAATAAAAAATCAAAATTTATTTATCAAATGCAGTGTTATTTGAATGTTAACTGGATAATTTCCCACCTCATCATGTTGTCGAAATGTTATGTCGAGATGTGTTGGGCAAGCTGGCGGATCATGCTGGCAGTGGCCCCCCAGATGAAAGATTGCTCCCAAGGGATCCAATAGATGGTGTGACGTCCGTCCGCCCTTGGCAGGCTCAGGGCTATGTGCTGCCCCGGATCCAGCACGTGGGCGAGGGGGACTTCGAAGGCCTGGGCCACCTCGTCCTGGCTCAGGGTCAGCCCGTAGCCTGGGTCGAGCATGGCGAGGACCGGCAGCACATCGTAGCGTGAGACGGTATTGAGAGGGGTGAGGCTGCCGATGATCCGGATCTGGGAGGGGGGAATGCCAAGCTCCTCCTCGGTTTCCCTGAGCGCGGTGTGAATGAGGTCCCGGTCTTCCGGGTCCTGGCGCCCGCCGGGAAAGCTGATCTGCCCCGGGTGGTGGCGCAGGGCGGCGCTGCGGCGCGTCAGCAGCAGGTGCAGGCCCTCGGGGCGCTCCACCAGGGGGATCAACACGGCGGCAGGTTTGAGCCCGGCCAGTGCCAGGCGATGGGCGGGGGCGGGGCGCTGCAGCAAAAAGCGGGTCAGCAGCTCGGCACTCGTCATCTCCATGGGTCTCCTTGTGTCGGCCCCGCAGGGCCGGATGGGGTCAAAGGGCATCGAGCAGTGGCAGGATGCGGGCCACCTTGTCGTAGGTCTCCTGATATTCGGCGTCGGGATCGGAGTCGGCGATGATGCCGCCCCCCGCCCAGCAGTGCAGCTGACCGGCTTCGGCGATCAGGGTACGGATGCAGATGCTGGTATCCATCCTTCCGTGCTGACTCAGATAACCGATGCTGCCGCAGTAGGCATTGCGCCGCACCGGTTCCAGCTCCTCGATGATCTCCATCGCCCGGATCTTGGGAGCCCCTGTGATGGAGCCGCCGGGGAAGCAGGCCCGCAGCAGATCCACTTCTTGCCAGCGCGCATCCAGTTCTCCGTGAATGGTGGAAACCAGATGATGCACCGCCGGGAAGGATTCCACGGCAAAGAGGTGCGGGACCGTGACCGACCCCGGCCGGCTCACCCGGCCGATGTCGTTGCGCAGCAGATCGACGATCATCAGGTTCTCCGATCTGTCCTTGTCGGCGCTGGCGAGCGACTCGGCCACCCTGGCATCCTGGGCGGGATCAGGGTGGCGAGGCCGGGTGCCCTTGATGGGCTTGGTCTCGATATGGCGCTTGTCGAGCAGCAGGAAACGCTCCGGGGAGAGGCTCAGAATGGCGCTGTGCGGCAGGCGGACAAAGGCGGAGAACGGCGCCTTGTTGGCGGCGCTCAGGGCGAGATAGGCGGACCATTCATCTCCCTGATAAGGGGCGCTGAAGCGCTGGGTCAGGTTGATCTGGTAACAATCCCCCGCCGCCAGATAGGCCTGGATACGGGCAAACTTGTCCCCGTATTCGGCCCGCGTCATGTTGCTCTGCCAGGGGCCGGTCAGGCGAAGGGGGAGGGTGGTTCGTTCGCGCTGCGCCATCAGCCAGTCGAGCCTGCGGGCGAGGCCGGCTTCATCACCCCAGTGGGCCAGTTGCCAGTGTCCCGTCGCGACATTTCGCAGCAGCGCCCAGTCGTAGATCCCGACCGCCATGTCGGGCACTTGGATGTCCTGTTGCGCCACTGCGGGCAGACGCTCGAATCGTCGGCCCAGATCGTAGCCAAAGAGTCCCAGGGCTCCCCCGATAAACGGCAATCCCGAGTCATCCTCAACGCGCTCCCCAAGCAGGGCTTGCTGGGTCTTGGCGAGCAGGGCGAGGGGATCGCCGTCATGATGGTGCTGGTGGTTATCCTGGGTGAGGCAGGTGCTGGTACCCCGGGTTTCCAGGGTGGCAAGCGGATCGGCGCTGATGATGTCAAAACCGTTGTCAGCCCCCAGGGGGCCGGCGGACTCCAGCAGGATGGCCCAGGGTTGGTGTTGCAGGCAGGCAAACCAGGTGTGGAGCGAGGCCTGCGGGTCGAAATGGTGGATATGCAGTCTTGGTTTCATTTTTTGTTACATAGGCAACAGTTTGCGCCCGGCTCCCTAGCCGGTTCGGGTGGTCAAGCGTATCATGGCCGCCGGCATTTTTAAGAAAAACACCGTTATAAAAACACGCCGCAGTCTGCCGGCTCCAGGTGCATTTGCCACCTGCCGAAGGCCCGGCTCATATGGAAGCCCTTGCTCGCGCAAGCGATAACAAGGACCAGTGAGGATGATATGAGCATCATTAGAAAACAGGACTTTATCGATTCCATTGCTGACGCCCTGCAGTACATCTCCTTCTACCACCCCCTCGATTTCGTGCAGGCCGCCAAGGCCGCCTATGACCGCGAGATCAACCCGGCCGCCAAAGATGCCCTGGCCCAGATTCTGATCAACTCCCGCATGTCTGCCGAAGGTCATCGCCCGCTCTGTCAGGACACCGGTATCGTCACCTGCTTCGTCAAGATCGGCATGCAGGTACAGTGGGACAGCGACATGACGGTCCAGGAGATGGTGGATGAGGGCACCCGCCGCGCCTATACCAATCCGGACAACCCGCTGCGCGCCTCCGTGCTGGCGGATCCGGCCGGCAGCCGCAAGAACACCAAAGACAATGCCCCCGCTGTCGTGCACATCGACATGATCCCGGGCAACAAGGTGGAAGTGAGTATCGCGGCCAAGGGCGGCGGCTCCGAAAACAAATCGAAGATGGTGATGCTCAATCCCTCCGACGACATCGTGGAGTGGGTGCTCAAGACGGTGCCGACCATGGGGGCTGGCTGGTGCCCGCCCGGCATGCTCGGCATCGGCATCGGCGGCACCGCCGAGAAGGCGGCGGTGCTCGCCAAGGAAGCTCTGATGGAGCACATAGACATCCAGGAGCTGATTGCCCGTGGTCCCGAGACCACCGAAGAGAAGCTGAGGGTCGAGCTCTATGACAAGGTCAACAAGCTCGGGATCGGTGCCCAGGGGCTGGGCGGCCTGACCACGGTGCTGGATGTGAAGGTGAAATCCGCACCGACCCACGCCGCCTCCAAGCCCGTGGTGATGATCCCCAACTGCGCCGCCACCCGTCACGTGCATTTCGAACTCGATGGCTCCGGCCCGGCGGAGCTGACACCCCCCAGGCTGGAAGACTGGCCGGAGATCACCCGTGAGTCCGGTGGCAATGTGCGCCGGGTCAACGTGGATGGCATCACCAAGGCAGAGCTTGCCAGCTGGAAGAGCGGTGATACCGTGCTGCTCTCCGGCAAGATCCTGACCGGCCGCGACGCCGCCCACAAGCGCATCGCCGACATGCTGAAAAAAGGTGAAGGACTGCCGGAAGGGGTCGATTTCACCAACCGCTTCATCTATTACGTGGGCCCGGTCGATGCGGTGCGTGACGAGGTGGTCGGCCCGGCTGGCCCCACCACGTCCACCCGGATGGACAAATTCACCGACATGATGCTGGGAGAAACCGGCCTTATCGGCATGATCGGCAAGTCCGAGCGCGGCCCCAAGACGGTCGAGAGCATCAAGCAGCACCAGGCTGTCTACCTGATGGCGGTGGGCGGCGCCGCCTATCTGGTAGCGAAAGCCATCAAGAAGGCGCGCGTGGTGGCCTTTGCCGATCTGGGGATGGAGGCCATCTACGAGTTCGAGGTGGAAGACATGCCGGTCACCGTGGCGGTCGACTCCCAGGGCAACAACATCCACGAGACCGGCCCGGCCTACTGGTCCGCCAAAATTGCCGAGCTGGAGACCAAGCTGGCTTGATCAATCGGACTTCGATGCAAACGGAGGGCGATTAGCCCCCGTACAGCAGCATGTTGAAAGGCGACCCTCGGGTCGCCTTTTTTTGCGGGCCCCATTTGACGGTCTGGGCCTGAGCAAATTTACTGCTGCTGTGCTGCTGTGCTGCTGTGCTGCTGTGCTGCTGTGCTGCTGTGCTGCTGTGCTGCTGTGCTGCTGTGCTGCTGTGCTGCTGTGCTGCTGTGCTGCTGTGCTGCTGTGCTGCTGTGCTGCTGTGCTGCTGTGCTGCTGTGCTGCTGTGCTGCTGTGCTGCTTTGTCTTTGTCGCCATGGCATCCCGGGTCGGAAGCCTGGATAACCCGGTGGGCAATGCCGGCGCATTGGCTGTCACGCCGAAGGGGCGATCAGTGGTTCAGGTAGATATCCTGGCCGCCGTAGTTCAGTGCCCCACCCAGAGGGGTTGCGGGCTCGAAGAAGCGGGTCAGGACACCGGCACGCTGGCCCAGGGTGCTCAATGTGCTCCGGTCCAGGGCGACCTGTTCGGGCAGCCAGGTCAGCACGGCGGCGCAGTGACCATTGATCAGGCTCTGCTCCAGCAGGCGCTGCCAATTCTTGATCTTGGGGGCGTGCACGACAAGCACCCTGGCAGGATTGATCCCTCTGGCCTGCAATTGCGCGGCGGCGGGCAGACCGGGCGGGGCGACGAGCAGGATCCAGCCACTGTCAGACTGACTCAGTTGCCCCAGGGCATCCAGCAGCGGCGCTTCCTGATGGAGAGGGCCGCGCCGCTGCTCTTGTCCCATCTTGCTCTGATGGCGAGTGGGCCAGGTGGTGATCAGACCGGCAGAGGAGGAGGGGGGGCAAAGATTCAGGGGCTGGCTCATATGTCGTTCCTGTATGAATAACCATGCTGTATGCACATACAGTATTTCTGTTCGCAAGGAGTGACAAGTCATTTGTGGCTAAAAGTGTGAGCCGATTAACAGGAGATGACTTTAACTACATGATTAAAAAGGATATTTATATCTTCCTTATACAGGGTGTTTTTTAACCTGTAGACAAACTTCGGGTCGGCGCTCATGGTTATACAGTCCTGTATAGGGAGAGGAGGGAGCGAGATGGACGTTAGTACCTTGCAACGACTGGATGCGAACATTCTGCTCGGGATCATCAACGAGAAGCTGCGGCTGGAGTGTGATGGTCTGGAAGAGCTGCTGGCTTACTACGACATGACAGAAGATCAGCTGGCTACCCGTCTGCAACAGATCGGGTATCACTACGACCCTATGAGCAATCAGTTCAAGGCACATGGTTAATTGAAATCAAAGGGTGCTCCGATTGGGGCATCCTTTTTATTACCTGACGAGGGGGTGTGAATTGAAAGCGCTTTCAATTTCTCCCTAGTCGGCGGTTATTTTCACGTATTTTCAGTCACAGGCAATCATTGAAAACCTATTCATGAAACTATCTTTTTTGTTTTCTTATATCACTATGATTTAAAACGAAATTTATATTTCATTCAGGCTGGCTAAAGGAAAGGGTTTTCATGGTGAAACTGTCATTTTTATGCGTTAAAGTGTGACTCACGTTAACTTTTAAACCCTTGGCTTTAGCTAGTATGCCCCCGCCGGAGCATATTCTGAGATAACAACAGCGCCGGTCCACCCGATGGGATGACATTTTTTATTTGTAACGAAGGAAAATGGTTTATGGCTACCAAGAAGAAGACAGACCAGGATCTCCAACTGGATAAAGATCAGCTCAAGGCGAGTATCGTGCGTCACCTGCGTTCTACCTTGGGTACAAGCGAACAGAAAGCCTCTCCGGATGCCTGGTGGAAAGCGACCGCTGCCGCCGTCAATGAACAGGTGTACGAGCGCCTGACCCGTACTCAGCAGGCTCACTTCAAGAAAGATACTCGTGCGATTCACTATCTCTCTGCTGAATTTTTGATGGGGCGTTTGACCTCCAACAACCTGCACAACCTCTCCCTCTACAAAGTCTGTGAAGAGGCGCTGGGTGAACTTGGTCTGGAACTGACCGATCTGTGTGAACAAGAGCCTGACATGGCCCTTGGCAACGGCGGCCTGGGTCGTCTGGCTGCCTGCTTCATCGATTCCCTGGCCACTCTGAACTACCCGGCGGTGGGCTATGGCATCCACTACGAGCACGGCCTGTTCCGTCAGGAAATTCAGGATGGCCGTCAGATCGAGCGTCCGGACTCCTGGCGCGAATATGGCAACCCCTGGGAGATCTGCCGCCCGGAATCGGTGCAGGAGATCCCGCTCTACGGCTACGTGGAGACCGTCTTTGGTGACAAGGGTGGCCTGAAGAAGGTGTGGCACGCCGGTCGCAAGATCAAAGGGGTGCCCTGGGACATTCCGGTGGTCGGCTTCGGTGGTCACACCGTCAACATCCTGCGTCTGTGGGAATCCCGCGCCTCCGAGTTCTTCGACTGGGACGTGTTCAACGCCGGTGGTTATATCGACTCCCAGGCCGAGAAGGCCCAGGCCGAGACCATCTCCAAGGTGCTCTACCCGAACGATGAGACCGACGCCGGCAAGGAGCTGCGCCTGATCCAGCAGTACTTCTTCTGCGCCTGCTCCATCAAGGACATCATGCGTCGCTACAAGCGGGTGCATGGCAGTGACTTCAGCAACTTTGCCGCGCAAATCGCCATCCAGCTCAACGATACCCACCCCACCGTGGCCATCCCCGAGCTGATGCGCGTGCTGGTGGACGAAGAGGGGCTGAACTGGGATACCGCCTGGGGCATCTGCTATCAGGTCTTCTCCTACACCAACCACACCCTGCTGCCGGAAGCGCTGGAGAAGTGGTCCGTCAGCCTGTTCGAGAAGGTACTGCCCCGTCACCTCGAGATCATTTATGAAATCAACGCCCGCTTCCTGAACGAGCTGGTGGAGCCCAAGTGGCCGGGCAACGATGCCATCAAGGCCAAGCTCTCCATCATCGAAGAGGGTGACGTGCGCAAGGTGCGTATGGGCAACCTGTGCGTCATCGGCTCCTCCAAGGTGAACGGCGTGGCCGAGATCCACTCCAAGCTGGTGAAGGAAGATCTCTTCCCCGAGTATGCCGAGCTGTGGCCCGAGAAGATGTGCAACGTCACCAATGGTGTGACTCCCCGTCGCTGGCTGCTGGCCTGCAACCCGGAACTGGCCGAACTCTACAACGAGGTGGTGGGCAAGGAGTGGCCGCTGCAACTGGACAAGCTGCGCAGCGTGGTGAAGTTTGCCGACGACAAGGCGTTCCAGCAGCAGTTCATGACCATCAAGCGCCACAACAAGGAGAAGCTGGTCAAGGTCATCAAGGCGGAAACCGGCATCGACGTGAGCGCGGAGGCGATCTTCGACGTCCAGATCAAGCGTCTGCACGAGTACAAGCGCCAGCAACTGAACCTAATCCACATCATGGCGCTCTACCGTCGCCTGCTGGCGAACCCGGACTATGACATGCATCCGCGGGTGTTCATCTTCGGCTCCAAGGCGGCGCCCGGCTACAAGCTGGCCAAGGACATCATCTACGCCATCAACAAGCTGGCGGAGCGGGTCAACAACGACGCCCGTATTCAGGGCAAGCTGAAAGTGGTGTTCATGCCGAACTACCGCGTGAGCCTTGCCGAGAAGCTGATCCCGGCGGCGGATGTCTCCGAGCAGATCTCCACCGCAGGTTACGAAGCATCCGGTACCGGCAACATGAAGATGGCGCTGAACGGTGCCATCACCATCGGGACGCTGGATGGAGCCAACATCGAGATCGCCGAAGAGGCGGGTGCCGAGAACTGCGCCATCTTCGGTCTGAATGTGGACGAGGTGAAGTCCCTGAAGGTGCGCGGCTACAACCCGTATGACTTCTACTACGCCAACTCCGAGCTGAAAGCCGTGCTGGACTGGTTTGATACCGACTACTTCACGCCGGGTCGTCCGGGTGAGCTGGCCTCCATCAAGCGCTCCTTGCTGGAAGGGGGAGACCCTTACCTGACACTGGCGGATTTCGAGTCCTACTCCGAGGCGCACAAGCTGATCGATGCCTGGTACCGGGATCCGGCCCTGTGGGCGAAGAAAGCCATCATCAACTCTGCCACCATGGGCAAGTTCAACTCCGACCGCTCCATCCAGGATTACGTAGACCGTATCTGGAAACTGACGAGCTGCAGCGTCGGCTGATGTCTGCTCCTGTGAAAAACCCCGCGATGCGGGGTTTTTTTTCATCTGTCGGGCTGAGGGAGGCTCAGGGCCTGTCGACCACCCGGGTGTCCGCCGGCACCCGTTTCTTGCCGGTGATCATCGCCCTGACGAGATCACCCCGTACCAGACGATCCAGGGCGATGACGGCCAGTACATGGACGAAGATGGCCACCTGCAGCCCCTTGGCAAAGAACTCGTGGATCTCTTCCATGCGATGGGTGCCGGAGAGCGGCCCGTATTCGGTCATGATCCCGCTGGCGGCGGTGCCGACAAGGCAGGTCAACAGCAGCAGTATCATCAAGGACCCCAAAGGATTTTGACCGGCGTAGTAGGGGTGGCGCCCCTTGATCGTTTCCTTGAGATAGGTGATGACGCCGGTCGGTGTCGGCAGCCACTGGGCGAAGCGGGCATGATAGGAGCCGATGAATCCCCATACGATGCGCAGTGCCAGCAGTCCGGCCAGCGCATATCCCGCATAGCGGTGGTTGCGCGCCCCCTCTTCAAGGATGAAGAGATTCAGCACGCACAACAGCACAGTGGCCCAGTGAAATACCCTGACCACCGGATCCCATACCTTGATTTCACGGTTGTTCTGCATCGTCTTACCCATGAGGTGATCCCCTTGTCGTGATGTCCATGATCATCGCCATCGTCAGCCATGGCTGCGTGATGGCCGTTGTCAGCATCATGGAGGCGATTTCTTAAGTGCAAGTTAATGTCGCCGTGATGTCGCGGGTAGGGAGTGCGGTGGTTTCGGGGCGAGAAAAAGCCCCGGCGATGCGGGGCTTGGAGGGGCATTAGGGGGCGAACCTCAGTGGAGGATATCCCCCATGAAATAGGCCAGCATGGTCAGGATGACGGTGAACACCAGGTTCAGTACCAGGCCGGCCCGCATCATCTCCCGCTGCTGGATATGGCCGCTGGCGAAGACGATGGCGTTGGGAGGCGTTGCCACCGGCAGCATGAAGGCACAGGAGGCGCCGACGGCGATCAGCACGGAGACCACGATGGGGGAGACCCCCAGTGCCTCGGCCACCCCGGCGAACAGCGGCACCAGCAGCGCGGCAGTGGCGGTGTTGGAGACCAGCTCGGTCAGGAACACCACGAAGGCGGCCAGGCAGAGCAGGATCACGAAGATGGGCATGGAGGAGAGGCCGCTGGAGAGGTGCTCCGCCAGGAAGGCGTTGGCCCCGGTCTGCTTGAGGATGGCGCTCAAGGTGAGACCACCCCCGAACAGCAGCAGCACGCCCCAGTCGGTGTTCTGGTTGATGTCATCCCAGCTGGCGACGCGGCTGACGGCGATGGCCAGGATGGCGCCCATGGCGATCAGGGTATCGAACTGGGGAATGCCGCCCAGCGCCTTGGCAAGAGGCTGGGATCCAATCCACAGCAGCACCGTGGTCAGGAAGATGGCCAGGGTCACTTTGCGCTGACCTGTCCACTCGATGGTGACCTGCTCGGTGCTGACCTGGTGGGAGAGATTGGGACGGGTCACCCAGTAGAGCAGGCCGATGCCTACCGGCATGAAGATGATCACCACGGGGATGCCGAACTCCAGCCAGTCGGTGAAGCCCAAGCCCATCTGGGCGGCGGCGATGGCATTGGGGGGGCTGCCCACCAGTGTGCCGATGCCACCGATGCTGGCGCTATAGGCGACGCCAAGCAGCACGAAGACAAGGGTGCGGCGCTCCTTGTGAACGTCCAGCCCTTTCAGCATGCCGAGGGCCAGCGGCATCATCATGGCCGCGGTTGCGGTGTTGCTGATCCACATGGAGAGGGCGGCCGTGATGGTGAAGAGCACGATGGAAGCCCAGCCCAGGTGTCCCTTGGCGAGCTGCATCACCTTGCCGGCGATCTGGGTGTCGAGTCCCTGCTTGGAGAGGGCTGCAGCGAGGGCAAAGCCGCCAAAGAAGAGGAACAGGACGGGGTTGGCAAAGTCGGTCAGCGACTTGCTCATGTCGAACACCCCGAGCAGGGTGGCGAGCACCGGGATGGAGATGGCAGTGATGGTGATGTTCACCGCCTCGGTCAGCCAGAGGATGGCGATGAAGATTAGGATGGCCAGCCCCTTGTTGACCATGGGGTCAAACGGGAGCCATGCCAGCATGGCGCAGAGCAGGAGCAGATCCAGGATGACGATCCCGGACTTGATGTCCAGCCAGCGTGAGGGGGGAGTCGGAGGTACAGCCGATGTGTGCATAACGTTCTCTCGGTTAATTTATGGTTGTTGTTGTGATGCCGAGGTTACATATATCCCCCTGTTTGAAACAGGGGGATATGGTCAAATCATGTGGCGACTCACAGAGTCAAGTGAAGATGGATCTTTAATCAAACAGAAATGAAACATTTTATTTTCATTTGACAGGGGAGGTGAAGGAGAGCAGCCACTCCTTGAACAGGCTCTTGGGCAGGGAGCCGCTGCGCTGTGCCAGGATCTCCCCCCGCTGGAAGACCATCAGGGTAGGAATGCTGCGAATGCCATAGCGACCTGCGATGGCGGCCTCCTGCTCGGTATCGAGTTTCACGAAGCGAAGGCGGGGCTCAAGCTCCCGGGCGACCTCCTGAAAGACGGGGGCAAACTGCAGGCAGGGGCCACACCAGCTTGCCCAAAAGTCCACCACCACCGGGATGTCGGACTGGATCAGGGCATCGAAGCTGGCCTGACGCCCCGCCACCGGGGTTTGTTCGAAGAGGGCGTGACGGCAGCGGCCACACTTCGCGTTTGAGTCTGCTTTTTCGACAGGCAGGCGGTTGCGGGTAAAGCATTGGCTACAATAGGTGGTGACAAGTGACATAATTGCTTCCTTATTTCATGGCCCGGCAACATCTTTATTGCAATCAGAGCGCCGACTAACGGTAACATAGCACTCAGTGGTTTTTCACAGTTGGCCTCCGGCCGTGACCTGATGTCACCGGATGGCCGACCATGACATGAGAATCGAGACGGGATGAAGAGTGTTGCACGGGGCAATCGTGTTGTCTTTGGCCTTATCATCGTATCGCTGGTGGGCTTTTCTGCCTATTGCTGGCAGTTGCTCAGCCAGCAGCAGCGTGCCTTCGATTTGAGCGTGGCGGCTGAGATGGTGCTCAATCGGGTCAATACCGATACCGTCTATCTGCTGGGGCGCGAGAAGGCCAGCGATGGCAGCGTACAGCAACGTCTGAGCCTGCTTTCCAGTCACCTGGACAGGTTCGTCAGGCTGGTGCACGAGGATCCGGAGTCGGTGGACGACCCCGGCTCCCAGGCGTTGCAGCGGGACATCGACGGTTATCTGCTGGATCTCGCCAGGCTTTACACCATGGAGATGACCATCGAGTATCTGGCTCCCCGCTTCCAGGGCCAGCTCAAGGCGTTGCAAGGCACCCTGCCGGTCGGTGAGGCGCAGTACCGCGACCTTACCGAACTCATGCGCCTGCACCACTACCTCCGACGCAGCTGGGATCAGAACGAGCAGCGGCAACTGTTGCAACTCCAGCAGCACCTGCTTGACCGCTATGGCGAGCAGCCGAGGGTCACGGCCCTCGTCCGGCTGGGCCAGGAGTTCAATCAGCAGGTGATGGAGTACCATCGCCTGCGCAATCAGGTGGTGGAGATGAAGGGGCTGAGCTCACTGCCCGCCTGGAAGCAGAGCAAGCTGGAGCGGGCCTCCTCCCTCAAGAGCCGCTTCTACCTGATGGTGCTGGGGGGGGCGCTGCTCTGCTTCTCGCTGGTGGCCGCGACCCTGTGGCGTCGCAACCAGAAGCTGAGCGAGCTCTCTCGCCATGCCGCGCTGCTGGCCCAGGCCAAGAGCGACTTCCTGGCCAACATGAGCCACGAGATCCGCACCCCCATGAATGCCATCATCGGCTTCAGCGCCCTGGCACTGCAAACCAGTCTGGATCCCCAGCAGCGGGACTATCTCAACAAGATCAGATCCTCGTCGGACACCTTGCTGCTGCTCATCAACGACATTCTGGATCTCACCAAGGTGGAGTCCGGCAAGTTGACCTTGGAGGAGATCGACTTCGATCTCAGCGAGCAGCTCGACTCCCTCGCCGCCATGTTCGCGGATCTGGCGGAGCGCAAGCACATCGAGGTCATCATCAACAAGTCTCCCGCCGTGCCCGACTTTCTGCGCGGGGATCCGCTGCGCCTCGGTCAGGTACTGGTCAACCTGGTGAACAATGCCATCAAGTTCACCGAGCGGGGCGAGGTGGAGGTGGCCATCACCCTCACCAGCCAGCATCCCATGCGGGTCTGTTTCAGCGTGCGGGATACCGGCATCGGCATCGCCCCGGAGAAGCAGGCCCAGCTGTTCCAGCCCTTTACCCAGCTGGAGGCGGGCAATACCCGCAAATATGGCGGCTCCGGGCTTGGCCTCAACATCTCCCAGCGCCTGGTGGGGCTGATGGGCGGGGAGATCACCGTGCAGAGCAAACCCGGGGTGGGCTCCACCTTCCTGTTCGAGATCCCCATCTCCCAAGCGGTGTACGGGGTCTCGGGGCGGCGGGTCTTCTTCGATCACCAGCCCCTGATCCTGATGATGGATGACAATGAGCTGGTGCTGGAACTGGCCAAGGACATCCTGGGGCGGGCGGGGGCGTCCGTCATCACGGTCAACAGCCTCTCCCGCGCCCGTCAGGTGCTGCGTGAAGAGGGGCATCACATCCGCCTCGCCATCCTCGACTGGCGCATGGGTCAGGAGGATGGCCTGGACTTGGCCCTCGAGATGTATCAGCACAGCCAGTGGCGGCGCCTGCCTGTCCTGATGACCAGCGCCTGGTCCAGGGAGGGGCTGCACGGGCGGATGGAAAGCATGGGACTGACCCACTTCCTGGCCAAGCCCATGACCGAAAACGCCTTGCTGGCCAAGGTGGACGAACTGCTCAACGGCAGCTCCCATGACAGCAAGGTCCGCCAGGCGGAGGCACAGGGGGATCAGCAGCAGTTCCGGGAGCTGCTGCGTGGTACCCGGGTGCTGCTGGCCGAGGACAACCGGGTCAACCAGCAGCTCATTCTGGAGTACCTGCGCCGGGTGGAGGCCAAGGTCACCGTGGTGGACAACGGCCGCGAGGCGGTGGAGCAGGTGGCGGAGCAGCCGTTCGACGTCATCCTGATGGATCTGCAGATGCCGGTGCTGGACGGGCTGGATGCCACCCGCCAGATCCGCAAGATGGTGGACAAGCATGATGTGCCCATCATCGCCCTCACCGCCAGCGCCATGCCGGGGGACAGGGAGCGCTGCCTTGGCGTCGGCATGAACGGCTATGTCACCAAGCCGGTGAGCAAGCTCGATCTCTACAACAACCTGCTGCAATGGGTGAAGAGCAGCGGCGGGGAGCCCAAGGTGCCCATCGAGGTCAAGCCGCCGGCCCTCATGGGCGTGCTGGATCTGGAGGATGCCCTGCGCCGGCTGGAGCATGACAGGGAGGCGCTGCAGATCCTCTTCAAGCTGTTCCTCTCCGAGCACAAGGACGATCTGTGGGACATCCGCACCGCCCTGCGTCGCCAGCAGCCCGAAGTGGCGTGCCGCTTGCTGCATACCCTGAAGGGGGTCTCGGCCAACATCTCCGCTTCCCGCCTGCAACTGCTGGCCGGGGAACTGGAGTGGCGGCTGCGGCTGCAGGAGGAGCTGAGCGAGGGGGAGCTCAACCAGTTGCAGCAGGTCTTTACCCAGACCCGGGAGGAGGTCTCCCACTTCCTGCTCACCGGGGAGCAGCAGGAGTCGGTCGCTTTCCCGTTTTCGCCCCCCGACAAGCGGCTCTGAGGGAGGGCAAGATAGTAATCGTTCTCAAGTCACCCGCTTCAGGCTATGATGACCCACTCGTTCGCCCCCGCCAGGGGGCGATTGTATTGAGCTTCTCTTCATGATCACGCGGCAGCGCGCCGCGACCAAGGACTTCTCTGTGAGCGTATTTTTGCGGCTTTGCTGGTTTTTCAAGGATCAGTGGCGGCGTTATCTGGTGGCCATCTCCCTGCTGATGCTGGTGGCCCTGTTTACCGTGATCCCCCCCAAGGTGGTGGGCTGGGTGGTGGATGGCATCGCCAAGGGTGACCTGGACAGCGGCACCCTGACCGGCTATCTGGCGGGGCTTTTTGGCCTGGGACTGCTTATCTACCTGCTGCGCTACGTGTGGCGGGTCATGCTGTTCGGTGCCTCCTACCGGCTCGCCTACGTGCTGCGCAACCGGCTGTTCAGCCACTTCACCCGCATGAGCCCGGATTTCTACCAGCGCCACCGCACCGGTGATCTGATGGCCCACGCCACCAACGACATCCAGGCGGTGGAGATGACCGCAGGGGAAGGGGTACTGACCCTGGTGGACTCCTTCATCGTCGGCATCCTGGTGCTCTCCATCATGTGCAGCCAGTACTCCTGGCAGCTGACCCTGCTCTCCCTGCTGCCCCTGCCGGTGATGGCCTTCTTCATGAACCGCTTCGGGACCCAGATCTACAAGGAGTTCAAGGCGGCTCAGGGGGCCTTCTCCCGCCTCAACAACAAGACCCAGGAGGCCCTCTCCGGGGTGCGGGTGCTCAAATCCTACGCGGTCGAATCCCTAGAGGACGAGGGCTTTGCCGAGCTGACCCGTCAGGCGGGGGAGCGCAACATGGCGGTGGCCCGCATCGACGCCAAGTTCGACCCCGTGATTTACCTGTGCATCGGCTGCTCCTATTTTCTGGCTGTCGCAGGGGGCAGCGCCCTGGTGCTGCAAGACAAGCTGACTCTGGGGGAGCTCACCAGCTTCACCATGTACCTCGGCCAGCTCATCTGGCCCATGTTCGCCATCGCCTGGCTGTTCAACATCATCGAGCGGGGCAGCGCCGCCTACTCGCGCATCGAAAGCCTGCTGGGGGAGCACAGCGACATCGAGGAGCCGGCCCATCCCATGGCGCTGGCCTCGGCCTTTCCCCTGCGGGTGCTGGGGCTGGGCTACCGGCTGGAGCAGCGCACCCTGTTGCAGGGGGTGGATGTCACCCTGCAGGCTGGCGCCATGCTGGGGATAGTGGGACGCACCGGGGCAGGCAAGAGCTCCCTGCTCAAGCTGCTGATGCGCCTGGCCAACCCCACGGCCGGGGAGATCCGCATGGGGGAGGTGCCCATCTCGCAACTGTCGCTGGGTGAGCTGCGCAGCCAGTTTGCCTATGTGCCCCAGGAGCCGTTTCTGTTCTCCACCACCATCGCGGCCAACATCGCCCTGGGCCGCCCCGAGGCGAGCCGGGAGGAGATTGAGCGGGTGGCGCGCATCGCCTGCGTTCACGACGACATCAGTCGCTTCCCCAAAGGGTATGAAACCGAGGTGGGAGAGAAGGGGGTGACCCTCTCCGGCGGTCAGAAGCAGCGTCTGGCCATCGCCCGCGCCCTGCTGCTGGATGCCCCTATCCTGGTGCTGGATGACGCCCTCTCGGCGGTGGATGCCCACACCGAGCAGCAGATCCTGCTGGCCCTCAAGGTCTACAAGCGCACCCTGGTGCTGGTGAGCCACCGCATGACGGCGGTGGAGCAGGCGGACGAGATCCTGGTGCTGGAACAGGGCGCGATCAGCGAGCGGGGCCGTCACGAGACCCTGATGGCCAGGAACGGCTGGTACGCGGACATGGTCCGCTACCAGCGCCTGGAGCAGGACGTGGAGGAGAGCCTGTGAACAGGATGACAAGGCCCCTGGTTTCCTTCACCCCCCGCCCGGCTCCCGCGAGCGGAGAGGGGAGCAAAGAGAGTCAATTCCCGTGGAACGTTGCGCTGGAGGCAAGTCTGTGAATCCAACCATCAAACGGCTGCTCGCCTACTGCGCCAGCTACCCCCGCTGGCTGGTGCAGGCGGGCATCTGCCTGCTGCTCGCCACCGGCGCCGAGGTGGCGGGTCCCTTGCTCATCAAGCTCTTCATCGATGACTACCTGGCGCCGCGCCGGCTGGAGTGGGGCATCATCGCCGCCCTTGCCGCCGGTTATCTGGGGTTGCAGGTGTTGTCGGCGGCCGGCTTCTACCTGCAATCCCTGCGCTTCAACCGCATCGCCCAGGCGGTGGTGCAGCGTCTGCGCGAGCAGGTGTTCGCCACCGCCATCCGCCTGCCTGCCCGCTATTTCGACAAGCACCGCTCGGGCTCCCTCATCTCCCGCATCACCAACGACACCGAGGCGATCATGAACCTCTATGTCCAGGTGATAGGGCTCCTGGTGCAAAAAGTGGTGCTCCTGTGCGGCATCCTGCTCTCCATGGCGCTGCTGGACTTTCACCTGATGCTGGTGTGCGCCACCCTGCTGCCGGCGGTGGGGGCCGTGATGTGGCTCTACCAGAAACTGAGCGTGCCCGTGGTGCGGGCGACCCGATCCTTGCTCTCCGACATCAACAGCCGTCTCAACGAGTCGTTGCAGGGGATGCCGGTGATCCAGGCCATGGTGCAGGAGCGCCACTTCGCCATTGCTTTTGCGGGGGTGAACCAGCAGCACTGGCAGGCGCGGATCAAGAGCCTCAAGATCAACGGCATCCTGCTGCGCCCCCTCATCGATCTCTTCTACATGATGGTGCTCATCGGTCTGCTGGCCCTGTTTGCCCACGAGGGGCTGAGCACGGCGGGGGCCATTCAGGTGGGGGTGCTTTACGCCTTCATCAGCTATCTGGGGCGGATGATCGAGCCCCTCATCGAGATGACCAACCAGCTCAACCAGTTGCAGCAGGCCATGGTGGCGGGGGAGCGGGTATTCGCCCTGCTCGATGAAACCCGCGAGAGCACCGACGGGGAGGTGCGCCCCCTGGAGGGACGGGTACGCTTCGACGGGGTGGGCTTCTCCTACGACGGGGAGCAGCAGGTGCTGCAAGATGTGAGCTTTGCCACCCGGCCGGGCCAGATGCTGGCGCTGGTGGGCCACACCGGCAGCGGCAAGTCCACCATCATCAGCCTGCTGATGGGTTTCTACCCCCTGGATCGGGGGAGCATCCACTTCGATGATCACCCCATGAACGGCCTGGCTCTCTCGGCGGTGCGCCGCAGCATCGGCCTGGTGCAGCAGGATCCTTTCATCTTCGTCGGCACCCTGGCCGAGAACCTGCGCCTTGGGCGTGACGGCATCGAGGATGGGCGGCTCTGGCAGGCCCTGGAGGAGGTGCAGCTGGCCGATTTCGTGCGCCGCCTGCCCGATGGCCTGGCCACCCTGATGGAGGAGGGGGGCAAGAACCTCTCCGCTGGCCAGCGCCAGCTGCTCTCCTTTGCTCGCGCCCTGGTGGGGGATCCGCGCATCCTCATCCTGGACGAGGCGACCGCGAGCGTGGACTCCCAGACCGAGCTCGCCCTCTCCCAGGCGCTCTCGGCGGCACGCCGTGGCCGCACCACCATCGCCATCGCCCACCGTCTCTCCACCATTGTGGATGCCGATGAAATCCTGCTGCTCTCCCGCGGGTGGGTGAGCGAGCGCGGCACCCACGGCGAGCTGATGGCGCTGGGGGGGCATTATGCCCAGCTGTTCGAGATGCAGAGCCAGGGGGCCTGGCTTGAAGAGAAACGGGCCTGAGGCCCACCTAAAAAAACAGCCGGCATCTGCCCAATGCTGATCAGTTAAGGATCCATTGACCGATCCTTCTGCTGTAGGACAATCCGGAACCAATCACTAGTTCCGGATTTTTTATGTCTATTGCAAACGATCTGAACGATGTTGTTGAGGCATCTGGCGACATGCTGGCTCGGCTGGCCATTTTTGCCGACCATATTCCCGACGAATGGATTACTGCCGCTGCCGCCTTGTCTGAAAAGGCCACTATCCGC
>NZ_JAPCJD010000027.1:0-57987 GCF_027707845.1 Aeromonas sp. QDB14
CCAGGGCGGTGAAGATATCAAAGACCCGTTTTCCGGTAAATCGCAATGCGGCTCCGCTTAAGTGAACAGCATTGGGGACCTTCCCGGCTTTTGCTTGTACTGGCGGCGACACGGTCCTTGGCACTACCCCACCTTGAAGCTGCCCTTCATCAGGGCGAAGTGGCCCGGGAAGGAGCAGAAGAAGGTGAGATCCTTGCCCGCCAGGCCGTCGGTCTTGAAGGTAACGCTGGTGCTCTCGCCGCCCCCCACCAGCTTGGTGTGGGCCAGGATCCTGGGGTCATCCTTGGGCAGGTAGTCGTGATCGACCCCGGCGCTCATGCCGGCGGTGGCGATGGCCTGATAGTCGGCGGTGTTGGCCAGCACCCAGTTGTGGCCCATGTTAGCCACCGGCAGTTTGCCCGTGTGATTGAGGGTCACCGTCACCTCCTTGCAGGTGGCCGGCACGCTCATCGCCGTCTGGTTGAACTGCATGGCGTCATTGCCTTCGATCACCAGTGCGCACTCGTCGGCCAGGACCGGGGTGGCGAGGGAGCCAAGAAGCAGCAGGGTTAACACCTTTTTCATCACGTTCTCCTTTGATTGACGAAGGATGACAGCACAGGCATCTCGCCCCCGTGGGCGCGACCCGCAAAGATGCTGTCAGGATCGATCTTCATTATATTCAAATGTCACCGAAGGACGACCGCTTTTGGGCCAGCCTGAGGGCCCGGTCACTTCTTTTCTCCCGACCCCGGGCCCAAAGCGGGTTGCTCACATCCCCGTCCCGCTTAATTATTTGCGGCCTTCCCGCCCACGGCCACTCGCCAACACCGCAGCCGTTGGCTAAGCTGCTCCCCCGTCGATGACTCCCGCGAGAATGAGAGATGAAGTTCCCCTTTGCGCCTGCGCTGGCGCGCACCCTGCTGCTCTCCCTGATCCTGCTGCTTGGCGCCTGCCAGCCGGCCCCGACCCAGACCCGCATCCAGGGCAACACCATGGGCACCTATTATGCGGTGACCCTGAGCGACCCCTTCCCCGGCGGACAGGAGGCACTGCAACAGGAGGTGGAGGCGCTGCTGGCACGCCTGAACAAGGAGATCTCCACCTATGATCCGGGCTCCCTCATCTCCCGTTTCAATCAGGGAACGGGGCTGCCCCCCCAGGTCATCCCGGCCACCATGGCGAAGATTGTGCAACAGGGCATTGACGCCGTGCACCTCACCCGGGGGGTTCTCGATGTCACCGTGGGCCCCCTGGTCAATCTGTGGGGATTCGGGCCGGACAAGCGCCCGGTCAGGCGGCCCAGCGCAGAGCAGATCGCCAAGGCGCGGGAGCGGGTCGGCATCGACAAGCTCACCCTGACCCCCGAGGGGGATCACTTCCTGCTCGGCAAAGCCATCCCAGATCTCTATCTGGATCTCTCCACCCTGGGCGAGGGGGCGGCCTCCGACGAGATAGCCGGGCTGCTGGAACAGAAAGGGGTCCACAACTACCTCATCGAGGTGGCGGGGGCGGTGCGCAGCAAGGGGCACAACGACAAGGGCAATCCCTGGCGGGTGGCCATCGTCGAGCCCTCGGACAGACCGGGCGCCATCGAGGATGTGGTGACCCCGAACGGCATGGCGGTGAGCACCGCCGGCAGCTATCGCAACTATTACGAGCTCGACGGCAAGCGCTACTCCCACATCATCGATCCTGCCACCGGCGAGCCCGTGACCCACAAGCTGGTCTCCGCCACCGTCATCACCCCCACGGCCCTGGAGGCCGATGCCCTCGACACCGCCCTCATGGTGATGGGCCCCGAGCGGGCGATGGCCTTTGCCAGGGAGCACAAGCTGGCGGTCTATCTCATCGAGAAGACCGCCACGGGCTTTGCCGCCAACCACACCCCCGAGTTTGCTCCCTATCTGGTGCGCAAGCAGCCCTGAATGACGAGGCCCCGCACAGTGCGGGGCCTCGTTCACTGACCGCCTATTCGATGGGGATGCGGTGGGGCGCGGGGCTGGCCGCCTGCTTGGGCAGGCGCAGGGTGAGGATGCCGTTGTCAAAGCGGGCGCTCACCTGCTCTGGCGACACCTCCACCGGCAGCTCGACGCTGCGCGACACGCTACCATAATAGCGCTCGCTGCGCAGGGCCCGTTCATCCTTGTTCTGGCTGTCAAACTGGCGGATCTCCGCCTTCAGGGTCACCAGCTTGCCATGCACGTCCACGTGGATGTCCTCCTTCGCCACCCCGGGCAATTCCGCCTGCAGCAGGTAGTCATCCCCGCTCTCCCGCAGATCCAGCTTGATCTGGCCGGGCAACGGGTCCCCGTGCAGGGGGCGGATGTAAAAGCCGGAGGCCATGTCGTGGAACAGGTCATCAAACAGGCTGGTGCGACTCGGTAGCAAACTCATCTGATCCCTCCTTGTGAGCGGGCAAGGGAGCAGACGGGCACCCTGCCCTCTGCCGCCTCCCGCATGCTGACGCTCTTCAAGTCTAAAAACCGGGACGGCGCCTGCCAGTGCCAACTCGCCTTCCCTTGACCGGGATCAAAGGCAAGACACCCTTTTTTTCACCCAAGGTCTGCGGGAAAAACCGGGGGGCCTCCCCAAGTGCAATTGCCTGCCTGCGGACTTTGGTGGCACACTTCTCCCACCAGCCCGTAGCGCCTTGATGCCAGACAGATGCAGACACCGGACTCCGTACCCGAGAAGAAACCCCAGCCCAAGCCCAAGCGCATCCTGCTGGTCAACGAACAGCGTTCCTTCCAGATGATGATGAAGGCGATGCTAATCAACATCGGCATCAACCGCATCACCTACACCAACTCCGCCGACGAGGCGCGCCGCCGCTGCCAGAAAGAGAGCTTCGACATCTATCTGCTCGACTATGAGCTGGGGGCGGGCGAGAACGGCCGCCAGTTGCTGGAAAGCCTGCGGGATCAGCAACTCATTCCGCCCCAGAGCGTGGTGATCATGGTCAGCAGCGACGGCTCCCGCGCCATGGTGCTGAGCGCGCTGGAAGCCGAGCCCGACGAATACCTGATGAAGCCCTTCTCCCAGGAGCAGTTCTCGTTTCGTCTCAAACGCGCCCTCGCCCGGCGCCAGGCGCTGGAGAGCGTCTTCAGCGCCCTCACCCGGGACGATCTGCCCGCCCTGGTGGAGGCCTGTGCCAAACAGGCGGACGCGGTGCCCCGCTTTGCCAACTTCTGCCGCTGCCTGCAGGCCGACACCCAGCTCAAGCTGGGCCAGGCCAAGGAGGCTCGCAGCCTGATGCGCCAGCTGCTGGCGGGGCAGGAGAATAGCTGGGCTCGCCTCACCCTGGGCAAGGCGTGCCATACCCTGGGTCTGCACGAGGAGGCGGTGAGCCACCTTCAAGCCACCCTGAAACACACCCCCCTGATGGTGGAGGCTTACCTCTGGCTCGCGGAGTCCCTGCTGGCGCTGGGCAATGACGAGCAGGCCCAGCAGGAGCTGCGCCGGGCGGTGGACATCTCTCCCCAGTCGGTCCAGCTCTCCCGCCGTCTGGCGGAGGTGTGCCTGCAACGGCACGACTACGCCCAGGCCAAGGACGTGCTGCTCGCCCTCATCGACTTGTCGCGCAACTCGATCCACCGCACGCCGCATTATCTCGGGGCCTATATCCAGACCCTCACCTTGTACGCCCTCAACAGCAACGACGGCTACCACATCGCCAACCTGCAAAAGCAGGTGAACTCCGCCCTGTCGCGCATCCGCGACTCCCTGATGATGTCGGAGTTCAACTACCCGGTGTTCGAGCAGATCTGCCAGGCCCGGGTGCGCATCGCCCTGGGGGAGCTGCTCAAGGGCAAGAAGATGCTCTATCGCGCCAACCAGAACTGGCTGGACGAGCCCGCCACCATGCCTCCGGCTCTCCTTGGCGAGACCATACTCGCCCTCTATCAGCTCGGGGAGTTCGAGTACGCCGAGAGCCTGCAACCCCTGCTGGCGGAGGATGAGGATCGGCTGCTCACCACCTGCATCCAGGTGACCCGGGATGACAAGACGGTGCAGGAGCGGCGCCAGCGCTATCAGCAGCTCAACGATCTGGGCATCAAGGCCTATCAGGCCGGAGAGCTGGAGCAGGCCCTCGGCCACTTTCGCGAGGCCCTGCGCCGGGCGCCCGCCAATACCGGCGCCGCCCTCAACAAGATCCAGGTGCTGCTGCAACTCATGCAGAAGAACCGCAAGAGCCCGGAGTTTGGCGCCGAGTGCAAGGAGACCCTGGAGGTGCTGGAGGGTATCCCCCTCAACCCCGCCCAGCAGGAACGTTTTCGCAAGCTGCGCCAGGAATATCATCAGCACAGCTGAATCCCCCTCCTCCCCTCACCTATGCTGATACTGACTCAGGGAAGGGAGGGGCAACACCATGGTAATGTGCCGATACCTGGTGGCCGATGGCCGCCACTGCACCGAAGAGGCAGGGGATCATGATCTCTGCCGCTGGCACGACCCCGCTGCGGTCCACAACACCCCTGATACCGCCGAGGCGCTGGAGCGCTATGTGCGCCAGGGAGGCCTGTGCCACGGCCTGCAACTGGCCCGCGCCGAGCTGGCGGATCTCAACCTGGTGAACAGGCAGGGTCCGGAGGGATTCTTGCTGGAGCAGTGCAACCTCTATCGCGCCAACCTGCGAGGTGCCCATCTCTACGGCATTCGCATCAAGGGCGGCAGCCTGATGAAGGCCGATCTGAGCGAAGCGAACCTCCACTGCGCCACCCTCGACGACGTCAACCTGCTCGGCATCCGCTGGAAGAACACCCGCCTCGACAACCTGGAGACGGGCAAGCGACTGATGCAGGACAGAAAGGGGCGCCGCGAGCGGGACCCGGCGCAGGCCCGCGTCTGGTTCAAGGAGGCGGAGGAGACCTACCGGGATCTGCGCAAGGCCTCCGAGGCCCAGGGCATCTTCACCATGTCCGGTCGCTACATCCAGCAGGAGCTCACCATGCGCCGCCTGCAGATGCCGTTCTGGTCCTACCGCCGCTTCGCCTCCTGGATAGTGGATCTCTTCTGCGGCTACGGCGAGGCCCCCATGCGGGTGGTGCTTTTTTCCCTGCTGCTCATCGTCATCTGCAGCATTTTTTACTTCTTCTGCGGCCTCAACTTCGCGGGCACCCACCTCATCTATCGCCCGGACGCCCCTCTGGAGCAGAACGCCATCTTCCTGATGGAGTGCCTCTACTACAGCGTGGTGACCTTCACCACGCTGGGGTATGGGGACTTCACCCCGGTGGGGTTGTCGCGGATCTTCGCCGCCTTCGAAGCCTTTACCGGCAGCTTCACGCTGGCGCTGTTCGTGGTGGTGTTTGTCAAGAAGATGACCCGCTAGAAACCTGTCCACGATCTTGCTGGAAAGCCGCTTCCAAGGCTCATGTGCTGCTCGCTTGTGTGTCGCCAGGCGCACCCATGTATACATATGCACTCAGGTTCCCGAGCCGCTGCGCCAGTCACAGCCCCCGAACTTGCATCCATCGCGGATTCCTAGTCCAATAAGCGACGAACAAAAACGACATGAGCACCCCGAACATGAAGATCATCTCTTTCAATATCAATGGCCTGCGCGCCCGTCTTCATCAGTTGCAAGCCCTTATCGACAAGCACCAGCCGGACGTGATCGGCCTGCAGGAGATCAAGGTGCACGACGAAGCCTTCCCGGTCGCGGATGTGGAGGCCATGGGCTACCACGTGGTCTTCCACGGCCAGAAGGGGCATTACGGGGTCGCCATCATGAGCAAGCAGGCTCCCATCGAGGTGCAAAAGGGTTTCCCCACCGATCCGGAAGATGCCCAGCGCCGCATGATCATGGCCAGCTTCAAGCGGGAAGACGGCTCCGTCATCAAGGTGATGAACGGCTACTTCCCCCAGGGGGAGAGCCAGGATCACGAGACCAAGTTCCCGGCCAAGCAGAAGTTCTATGAAGACCTGCAGCACTACCTCGAGACCCACCACACCCCGGACGACCAGATAGCGCTGATCGGGGATATGAACATCTCCCCCACGGATCTCGACATCGGCATCGGCGAGGCGAACCGCAAGCGCTGGCTGCGGGATGGCAAGTGCTCCTTCCTGCCCATCGAGCGTGAATGGATGGAGCGCCTGAAAGGCTTCGGGTTGACCGACACCTTCCGCGCCGCCAACCCCACCGAGTGCGAGCGCTTCTCCTGGTTCGACTACCGCTCCAGGGGCTTTGACGAGAACCGGGGCCTGCGCATCGACCTCATCATGGCCTCCGACGCCCTCAAGGACAAAGTGACCGAGACCGGCATCGACTACGAGCTGCGCGGCATCGACAAGCCCTCGGATCACGCCCCCATCTGGACCTGCTTCGCCTGATCCCCACGCCAGGCTAGCCCTCGCCAAAAGAACCTGCCCCCGCCCATGCGGGGGCTTTTTCTGTTCACTGCCCTGCCCTTTCTTAATCCATGTCAATTCCCAGGCAGACAGCGCTTGCCAGGCCTTGACCTTCTCCTTTCGGCAAGGTTTAGATTCGGCCCATCCGTCACCGGGAAACCACCCATGCTCTCATCGAGATTGCCCACCACGTTCATCGCCCGGCTGTTGCTGGGGCTGATGCTCGTCTGCAATCTCACCCTGTGCATCGGCTGGCATGGGGCGGCCACCGCCCTGCCAAGTGACGCATCCGCATCCATCCTGGCTCCGGCGCAGTCCCCCCTGTCTCATGGACTGCACCAGAGCGAGCCGATGCAGCACACCGCCATGCACCAGGCCGACACAGCTTCCCTCTCCTGCCACGGCGGCCCCCAGAGTGAGGCGGCCCCGCCCGGGGAGGAGTGCCAGATGCAGAGCGGCGTCTTCGGCGCCACCAGTGCGCCGCCCCTGCTCGGCCTGCTGCTGTCACTGCTGCTTCCCCTGCTGTTGCTCCCTTCGTGGCGCCTCGCCCCCCTGCTGGACAACTGGTTGCGGGATCCCTTCCTCCGCTCCCGCGGCACCCACCCTCCCTCCTGGCCGCGCCGACACCTGATGTTGTCGGTGCTGCGCCACTAGAAAGCGCTTCTCTCGCGGCAACAGCAAGCCTCGGCTTGCCCGTTTTCTGCCGCCTTGCCTGACCCTGCGCCCAGGCCAAACAGACCCGCTCGCAGGGAGCCGTGCGCGCTGACACAGCAGCGCCCCGTTTGCCGCCTCGTGGTGATGCCCTGTCCGCGCACACCACCACACTGGCGGCCTGACAGAAGAGAAGAGATATCATGTCATCCACCCCCGTTACCCGGTCTGCCTGCGCGCGACCGTGTCCGCCGCCCCTTCGCCTCCCGTGCTTCGGAGGCTTGTCATGAACAAGACGCTGTTGATGTCCGCCCTGCTGCTCGCCCTCGGCGCCGGTGGCGGCTACTGGGCCGCCAAACAGACCTCCGCTGGCACTGCAGCCAAGGAGAAGACGCCCCTTTACTGGGTCAACCCCATGGATCCGCGCGACAAGCGCGATGCCCCCGCCAAGGACAACATGGGGATGGACTTCATCCCCGTCTATGAGGAAAAACAGGGCGGTTCACCGGGCACAGTCACCATCAGCCCCGAGATCCAGCAGAACCTGGGGGTGCGGCTCGCCAAGGTGGAGAAGCTCCCCATCCACCAGCAGATCGAGACGGTGGGCTATGTCGGCTATGACGAGGACAAGCTGGAGGCGGTCAACGCCCGCACGGCTGGCTGGATCCGCACCCTCGCCATCAAGAGCGAGGGGCAGCAGGTGAACAAGGGGAGCCTTATTTACGAGCTCTACGCCCCGGATCTGGTCAACGCCCAGCACGAGTATCTGCTCGCCCTCAACACCGCCAACCCGCTGCTGCTGCGCGCCGCCGAGGGCAAGCTCAAGTCCCTGCAGGTGCCGGCGGATCAGATTGCGGCCCTCAAGGACAGCCGTCAGGTGCAGGAGACGGTGCGTATCTATGCCCCCAGCAGCGGTTATGTCTCGGAGCTGAAGGTGCGGGAAGGCCAGTATGTGGAGCCCGCCGCGGCGCTCTTTAACATCAGTACCCTCAAGCAGGTGTGGGTAAGCGCCGAGGTGTTCGAGCGCCAGGCGGCCCAGCTGAAGGTGGGCGATCCGGTCACCATGACCCTCGACTATGCCCCCGGCCGCCACTGGCAGGGCCGGGTCGATTACCTCTACCCGACACTGGATGCCACCACCCGCACCCTCAAGGTGCGGCTGCGCTTCGCCAACCCGGACGAGTTTTTGAAACCCAATATGTTCGCCAAGGTGACGATTCAGGCGGGTAAGGGAGAGCCGCAATTGGTGGTGCCGAGCGAAGCGGTGATCCGCACCGGCAGCCAGGACCGGCTGGTGCTGGCGCTGGGGGATGGCAGCTTCAAGTCGGTGGCAGTCACCCTGGGCCCCCAGTTTGGCGACAAGGTCGCCATCAAGGCAGGGGTAGAGGCTGGGGATAACATCGTCAGCTCGGCCCAGTTCCTGCTCGACTCGGAATCGGCCATCGATTCTGACTTCCAGCGCATGACGGCGGTGCGCCCCGCCCAGGTGTGGACCCAGGGGGAGGTTGAAAGCATCGATCTGGCCAACCGTACCCTGATGGTCTCCCACCAGCCCATCCCCGAGTGGCAGTGGCCCGCCATGGAGATGGAGTTCGCCGTCGCCGATGAGGTCGATATCAGCAAGCTGGCCGAGGGACAGACCCTGCACCTGCAAGTGATGCAGGAGGGGGATGAGTACCGCATCACCACCATCCATCAGGAGAAGGCACCCGCTACTGACGGCGACGCCAAGCCAGCAACAGATGAGATGGAGAAGATGGAAGACATGGACCATAGCCAACACGATATGGGAGCCAAGTCATGATCCCTTCCATCATTCGCTGGTCCGTGGGCAACCGCTTTCTGGTGCTGCTGTTGACCCTCATGCTCACCGCCTGGGGGCTCTGGTCGGTCAAACAGACCCCGGTAGACGCCCTGCCGGATCTCTCCGACGTGCAGGTGATCATCAAGACGGCCTACCCGGGCCAGGCGCCCCAAGTGGTAGAGGATCAGGTGACCTACCCCCTCACCACCGCCATGCTGGCGGTGCCGGGGGCCACCACGGTGCGCGGCTACTCCTTCTTCGGCGACTCCTTCGTCTATGTGCTGTTTGACGACAACACCGACCTCTACTGGGCCCGTGCCCGGGTGCTGGAGTATTTGAGTCAGGTCGCCCCCAACCTGCCCGCCTCCGCCCGCCCCCAGCTCGGCCCCGATGCCACCGGGGTGGGCTGGGTCTATCAGTACGCGTTGGTAGACAAAACCGGCAAGCATGACCTCAGCCAGCTCACCTCGCTGCAAAACTGGTTCCTCAAGTACGAGTTACAGACGGTGGAGGGGGTCTCCGAGGTCGCCACCGTCGGCGGCATGGTGCGCCAGTATCAGGTGCGGGTCGATCCGGACAAGCTGCGCGCCTACGGCATCCCGCTCTCCCTTATCGAGACCGCCATCAAGCAGGGCAATCAGGAGACCGGCGCCTCCGTCATCGAGATGGCGGAAGCGGAGTACATGGTGCGCTCCAACGGCTATCTGAAGAGCGTGGAAGATCTCAAGCAGATACCCCTCGGTACCAATGTGCGCGGTGCGCCCCTGCTGCTGGGCGACGTGGCGGATGTCGTCACCGGGCCCCAGAGCCGGCGCGGCCTGGCCGAGCTCAACGGCGAGGGAGAAGTGGTGGGCGGCATCATCGTCATGCGCTATGGCGAGAATGCCCAGCACACCATCGACGGGGTCAAGGCGCGGCTCGCCCAGCTGAAAAGCAGCCTGCCAGAGGGAGTGGAGGTCGTCACCGTCTACGATCGCTCCGACCTTATCCAGCGCGCCATCGACAACCTCTCCGGCAAGCTGGTGGAGGAGTTCGCGGTGGTGGTGCTGGTCTGCCTCGCCTTCCTGTTCCACCTGCGCTCGTCCCTGGTGGTGGTCATCTCCTTGCCCATCGCCATCCTGACCGCCTTTATCGTCATGCACCTGCAGGGGATCAACGCCAACATCATGTCGCTGGGGGGCATCGCCATCGCCATCGGCGCCATGGTGGATGGCGCCATCGTGATGATCGAGAACGTCCACAAACACATGGAGCGGGAGGCGCTCACCGACAAGAACCGCTGGCGCATCATCACCGAGGCGAGCATTGAGGTGGGGCCCGCCATCTTCTTCTCCCTGCTGATCATCACCATCAGCTTCCTGCCGGTGTTCGCGCTGGAGGCGCAGGAGGGGCGGATGTTCCACCCCCTCGCCTACACCAAGACCTACGCCATGGCCGCAGCGGCCGGGCTCGCCATCACGCTGGTGCCGGTGATCATGGGTTACTTTATCCGTGGCAAGGTGCTGGCGGAGCAGGCCAACCCGCTCAACCGCTGGCTAAGCCAGGGCTATGTGCCGCTGCTGAAAGCCGTCTTGGCCCGTCCGAAAACCACTCTGGCCATCGCCGCCGTGGTGACGGTGGCGGGCTTCTGGCCGCTCAAGTACCTGGGCTCCGAGTTCATACCGCCGCTCGATGAGGGGGACATCATGTATATGCCCACCACCGCGGCCAATATCTCGGTGGGCAAGGCGCGGGAGATTTTACAGCAGACCGACAAGCTCATTCGCACCGTGCCCGAGGTGCAGAACGTGTTCGGCAAGGCGGGGCGCGCCGAATCGGCCACCGACCCCGCCGACCTGGTGATGATGGAGACCAGCATCCAGCTCAAGCCCCGAGATCAGTGGCGTCCCGGCATGACCCCGGAGAAGCTGAAAGAGGAGCTGGATTCCCTCATCCGCTTCCCCGGCCTCACCAACGCCTGGGTCCCCCCCATCAAGACCCGCATCGATATGCTGGCCACCGGCATCAAGACCCCGGTCGGCATCAAGATAGCGGGGCCGGACCTCAAGGTGATCCAGCAGCTCGGCCAGCAGCTGGAGCAGATCGTCGGCAAGGTGGAGGGCGCCTCATCGGTCTACGCCGAGCGGGTGGCCGGTGGCCGCTATGTGAAGGTGGACATCGACCGGCTGAAAGCGGCCCGCTACGGCCTCAATATCGCCGACGTGCAGGCGGTGCTCGCCACCGCGGTGGGCGGCATGGAGGTGGGCCAGACCATCGAGGGTCGCGAGCGCTACC
Organism: Aeromonas sp. QDB14; assembly: GCF_027707845.1. Taxonomy (NCBI): domain Bacteria; kingdom Pseudomonadati; phylum Pseudomonadota; class Gammaproteobacteria; order Aeromonadales; family Aeromonadaceae; genus Aeromonas; species Aeromonas sp. QDB14. The sequence continues at coordinate 11,066 of NZ_JAPCJD010000027.1, forward strand.
CCATCAACCTGCGTTACCCCCAGAGCTATCGCGACTCGGTGGCGAGCCTCGAGCTGTTACCGGTGGTCACCCCGAGCGGTGCCCGCATCGCGTTAGCGGACATGGCCCGGGTTTACATCAGCGACGAGGCCCCCATGCTGCGCAGTGAAAACGCGCGCCTCAACGGCTGGGTCTACGTCGATATTCGCGGCCGCGATATCGGCTCCTTCGTCGATGAAGCCAAGGCCGAGGTGGACAAGCAGCTGGTGCTGCCGGCGGGCTACGCCCTCACCTGGTCTGGCCAATACGAATACATGGAGCGGGCCAAGGCCCGCCTCGCCTACGTGGTGCCACTCACCGTCTCTATTATCGTGCTGCTGCTCTATCTGGCGTTTCGCCGCGTTCAGGAGGTGTTGCTCATTCTCACCACCTTGCCGCTGGCGGTAGTGGGCGGGATCTGGACCCTCTGGCTGCTGGACTTCAACCTCTCGGTGGCGGTCGGGGTGGGCTTTATCGCCCTGGCCGGGGTGGCGGTGGAGACCGGCGTCCTGATGCTGGTCTACCTCAACCACGCCTGGGATGACCTCGTCGCCTGCGGCAAGCCGGACCAGGCGGGCCTGCACCGGGCGGTGATCCACGGCGCCGCCCTGCGCCTGCGCCCCAAGATGATGACGGTAGTGACCATCATCGCCGGCCTGCTGCCCATCATGTGGAGCCACGGCACCGGCTCCGAGGTGATGCAGCGCATCGCCGCCCCCATGATCGGCGGCATGGTGACGGCGCTGGTGCTGACCCTCTTGGTGCTGCCCGCCGCCTATTACCTGTGGCGCAGCCGCAACCTGCCTGCTTATCAACAATCCGAATGACCCGATTTCCCAACCCTTTTCGACTGAACGATTGAAGGAAAACACCATGAACTACAAGACGCTGACCCTGACATTGCTGCTGGGCCTTGCCACCCACACCAGCCTGCAGGCAGAGGAGATGATGAACCACCAGGGGCACGACATGGCGCACATGGAGGGGATGAACCATGAGGGCCACGACATGGCCGCCATGCAAACCGAACAGACCCTGACTAAGGGGGTCATCAGCCGCATCGACGCACCCAAGGGCAAGGTGGGGATCAAGCACGAGGCGATCACCAACCTCAAGATGCCCCCCATGACCATGGTCTTTCGGGTGGCTGATCCAGCCCTGCTCAAGGATCTGAAGGTGGGGGATGCGGTGCGCTTTCACGCCGAGAACCCGGCCGGCAAGCTCACCGTGACCGCTATCCAGAAACGGTAACCACTGCCTTGAGCCATAAAAACGGCGGGATTATCCCGCCGTTTTTATTTATGACATCACAAGATGTGGCTCTTTCAGCCACGAATATGCGCGATAAAGGCGTCGATCTGCTCACGACCGCAGGCCGGGTTCATGAAGACCGCCTTCTCCCCGGCGATATAGGAGTACTTGCCGCGCTCGTCGTATTCCGAGTGCGCCACCGCCTCCACCCAGTTGGTGTAGAGCCCTACCTTGCCGCGTCCCTTGAACAGGCTGCGGTGGTAGTCGGTGTTGCGCTGCAGGCGCGCCTTGTAGGCGGGGTCGCTGGAGCGGGCCAGCTCGAAGGCGAACTCCGCCTCGGGGTCCTGCACCCACTCGGGGTTGTAGATCTTGAAGCCGACACTGGGCCCCTGGTTCTCCTGGGCCACCAGCTTGACGTTGCCGAGCTGGCTTAACCGGAAGCGGAAGTAGTTGGCGTTTTGCAGGCAGTGGGCCAGCACGGTGCGATACCCCTCCACCCCCAGGTAGTTGAGGGCCGCATAGGCACCGAACAGGCCGCTCGCCCCGCGGGAGCACTCTATGGTGGATTGCAGGTGGGTCTGACCCTGGATGTCCCGCTCGAAGTAGGAGAAGTTCTCCGGGTCATTCTCCATCGCCTTGAGATCGTCCTGCTCCTTGATCATCACCAGGCTGGAGGTGTAGGGCACATAACCCCACTTCTGGAAGTCCACGGTGAACGAATCGGCATATCTGAGCTCGGCGAAGCGGCTCACGTTGCGCTCGATCCCCGCCAGGGTGGCGCTGTTGATGGCGAGCGGGTTGGCGGCAAAGTCGTAATCCAGGAAGAAGATCATCGACCAGCCGATGGCGGCGTCGACGTGGATGTGGGGCCTGACCGCCACCTCGAAGCGCTCGCACAGCCTGTCCCGCAGCTCGACCACGGGTTTGACCCTATCCACCCCGAAGGTGTCGGTGGTGCCCATGGTGAGCATGATGGTGGGCACCACGTGTTTGAGGGCAAAGCAGGCGGTCAGGGTGCGCTCGAGATCCGCCAGATCGATGTCGTTGTTCTCGCCCACCTGGATGCGGATGGTCTTGTTCTCGATGTCCACCCCGAGCAGGGAGAGGTTGGTGATGTTGGAGTAGTGACCGCCCTGGGAGTTGATGATGCGGTAATCCTGATAGTGACCGAGCCCCTTGTGCTTGGCCTCTGGCAGGCTCTTGCGAATGCCGAGCAGGTAGCCGTAGAGGTTACAGAAGGTCCCCCCCTGGGTGAAGATGCCGGTGGCACGGACCGGATCGTAACCCGCCAGCAGGGCTATCTGGCGCACCACCTTCTTCTCGAGCTCCTCGGCCACCCCGGCGTACTCGGAGTAGACCAGGTTGGGATTGGCCAGAATGCCCATCTGGGCGCCATAGATGGCGGGATCCGCCGACATGGTGATGACGTTCTCGACGCTGGAGGGGTTCTCCCAATCCTTTGACAGGGCGCCGGCAAACAGCAGCTCCGTCATGGGCTCCCCCGGGGTACGCATCTGCGCGGGCACCGGCATGGTCTCGCAGAGATCCGCCAGGCGGGCGCGGCCATCTGGCCAGGCATTGAGGCGCGCGTCCGGCGCCAGTCCGCGGGCGCGAAACTCGTTGAGGGTGGCAAAGCCGGGCTCGCGAAACACCGGCCAGAGGTCGGGGTTGCGTGAGAAAAAGTGGGCTTTGACGGTGGCAAAACGGCGGGCGAATTCGGGGGAGACGGCGTTGACGCCCTCATCTTTCAGATAGACCAAGTGATTCATTTTTATACCATTGATACTGCTGAGGTGCGATTTTTATACTCCAGTGACACCTCTATCAACAGAGACAATAACTAATGGTCTGCCCTACTTTTTGTCATGTTGGCGCCCTGATGGGCGCCGCGCCCCCTCTCCCCTCTTTTCCCCTGTTCATCTTGTGATCCTGGTCATGGGCAAGGTCAGCGCAGGGCGGTCAGCAGCCATGCCGAAAACCCTTCCAGCTCGGAGTTGGCCGAAAACGTCGCCCGCCACTGACGCAGCAACTCGTCGATGGCGTCGGGACGATAGGCCACCCCGGGCAGGCGTGCGGCCAGGTCATCCAGGGGCGCAGGGTCCAGGGTGTCACTGAAGATCTGTGCCCGTCCTATCACCCCCTTCTCCACGTCGAAATGAAGCTCGACCCCGCCCCAGGGGAAGCGCTCCTCCAGCAGGTGGCTGAAGGCGGGAGCATGGCCGAAGTTCCACTCCCAGCTGCGTTGGCGGGCAAAAGTCTCGGCAAAGCCGGGCAGGTCGGGCATCCGCTCGGGGGAGATATGCTCGGGCTGCACCACCTCACCGTGATGGGCAAAGAAGGCGTCGCACAGGGCCTGTACCACCTGCTCATGATCCAGACCAGGCAGCAGCTCGCCAAGGTTCGCCACCCGGCTTCTCACCGAACTGATGCCCTTGGCCGCCAGCTTCTTGGGGTCGGGATTGAGGTAGTGGGCAAGGCGGCCGAGATCGGCATCCAGCAGCAGGGTACCGTGGTGAAAGCCGCGATCATGGGTCTCCCGGTAGGCCGAACCCGACACCTTGCGATCCCCGTCCGGGGTCGCCACCAGCAGGTCGTTGCGCCCGGAGGCAAAAGCGCTCACGCCGAGTCTGGCGAGGGCATCGATGACGATGGTGGTGGAGACGCTCTTGTCATAACCGGGCTTGCCCGCCATGAAGGTGAAACAGCTGTTGCCAAGGTCGTGGAACACGGCGCCACCCCCGCTGCTGCGCCGGGCCAGGGTCACCCCGTCCTCTTCCATGCGGCGGGTGTTGCACTCCTTCCAGGGGTTCTGGGCCCGGCCTATCACCACCGTATTGTCGTTGCGCCACAGGAACAGCACCCGCTGGGCCGGGTCCATCTGGCGAAAAATGCACTCCTCCACCGCGAGGTTGAACAGGGGATCGTGGGAGTCGGAGAGCAGCAGGCGCAAGGAAGACATGACAGGACCTTCTCGGAAAACAGGAAACGGATGACTACCATACCACCCTGAACGAAGGAAGGCGTCCCCCGACCGCCACAGGTCGACATCCGATCGGGGCAAGAGCATCAACTTCTGATACGACAGGAGAAGACAAGAGGGAGTCGCCGAAAACACGAAGTTTATCATTAACAGGCGAGAAGAGAGGCGGCAGCCACCCCTCCTGGAATGACACCTTATGCCCTTGTCACCGGGCCGGTGACGGGTTGACAAGGTTTCAAAACGAGCCGTGACGCCCATTGACGTGATGAATGACACAAAAATGACTTTTACTGCCTCCCGCGCCCCATCTTATTGGGGCCTGCTCCCCTTGCGAATGGCAGGAAATTGTTTGACTCTAGCCAGAAGAGCACCTCCCGAGAGAACAGCGGTATGACGGAGTCCGATGCATCTCGCCAGCCTGTACGCTGGCTTCTGCCTTTCTGGGTGATGATTGCCACCCTGACCACGGCTCCCCTCAGGGCGGATGAGCGCGTCATCCTGCAACTTCCCTGGCAGCACCAGTTCCAGTTTGCCGGTTACTACGCCGCCATCGCCAAGGGGTTCTACCAGGAGGTCGGCCTGCAGGTCACCCTGCGGGAGGCGGGGCCGGGCACCGACGTCATCAATGAAGTCACCACGGGTCGTGCCCAGTTCGGCATCCGCGGCAGCGATCTGCTGCTGGCCCGGGCAGCAGGCCGCCCAGTGGTGGTGCTCGCCGCCATGTTGCAGCACTCCCCCCTGATGCTCATCACCCTGGAGCGGCCGGATATCCAGACCCCGGGCGATCTGGCCAACAAGCGGCTGATGCTCGAACCCGGCTCCAACGAGCTGCTCACCTACCTGCATCGCTACACCCGCAGCCGGCAGTGGGATACCCTGCCCTACGAGCGGGGGATACAGGCACTGCTGAGGGGCCAGGCGGACGCCATCAGCGCCTACAGCACAACCGAGCCCTTCACCCTGCAGCAACAGGGCATTCCCTTCCGGGTGTTCAGTCCCCGCGACATCGGGTACGACTTCTACGGTGACAACCTCTTCACCTCGGAGAGTGAGGTCATCAACCAGCAGGAGCGGGTCCAGCGCTTCTTGCAGGCCAGCCTCAAGGGGTGGCGCTATGCCATGGATCATCCCGAGGAGATGATCAACCTGATCCTGGAGCACTACCCCAGCGGGGCCGGGCGCGAGGCGCTCGCCTTCGAGGCCCGTGAAACCCGGGCCCTGATGCAGCCCGACATCATCGAGCCCGGTTACATGCAGCAGGATCGCTGGCAGCAGATCGCCCGCACCTACCAGGAGGCCGGGATGATCAAGGCGGTGCCCAATCTCACCCCCTTCCTCTACAACAGTACCCAGGCGAGCCTTCGCCAGCAGCGCCAACTGCTCGACAGGAGCGTGGCCATCGCCATGCTGATCTCCTTCTCCCTGCTGGCCCTGCTCGGCGTCTTCCTGCACCTCTATCTGCGTCTGCGGGAAGAGGCCAGTGACCGACAGCGGCTCACCCGGAAACTGGCCCAGCGCGAGCAGCACTACCGTTTCGTGGCGGAGAACAGCGGCGACGTGATCTGGACCATGGACACCGACAGCCTGCGTTTTCGTTACATCAGCCCCGCCATCGCGTCCCTGAGCGGCTATGAGCCCGCCGAACTCTTTGCCCTCTCCCTGCGCCAGCTGCTCCCCGATGAGTCCTGGAAACAGCTTCGCGACGGCATCACCGCCTCCCTCGAGGCCTGGCAACGGGGGGATCATGGGCAGACCCGGTGCGTCATCCACTCCCAGCTGCGCCACAAGCAGGGTCATCTGGTGGCCATCAAGACGGTCACTACCTTGCATGGCAGCGCCAGCACAAGACCCGATGCCATTTTGGGGGTGACCCGGGATGTCACCGAACGTTCGGCCCGGGAGGAGATGATGCGCCGCCTCGCCTTCTATGACCCCCTCACCGGCCTGGCCAACCGCCGCCTGCTGCAACAGCGGCTCAAGGAGACCCTGGAGCAGGCTCCCCAGCAGCCCCTGGCCCTGGTCTTCATCGATCTCGACCACTTCAAGCCCATCAATGACACCTTCGGCCACGAAACCGGCGACCTGCTGCTCAAGCTGGTGGCCGAGCGCATGGGGGAGTGCGTCAGGGAAGAAGATCTGGTGGCACGCCTTGGGGGGGACGAATTCGTCATCATGCTGCCCGATACGGATGCCTCGGCCCTCGCGGTCGCCGACAAGCTGCACCACTGCCTGCATCACCCCTTCCAGCTTGAGCAGCAGGCGCTGCGCATCTCCGGCAGCATAGGGGTCGCCCTCTATCCGGATCACGGCACCGACCCCAAGACCCTGATGCACCACGCCGATCAGGCCATGTATCAAGCCAAGCACCATGGCCGGGGCAGGGTCTGCCTGTTTTCCACCGGGCAGGATCCCCTCCCCGGCACCCTGCAATGGCAGCCCGCCCACGCATGCGGCCACCCCCGCATCGATGCGGACCACCGCCAGCTCTACCTGCTGGCCAACCGCTTGCTCGAGCACATGCAGGATCCCGGCATCCATCCGGATGCCTTGCTGGCAGACATGGCGCAGATATTCGAGATGGCGCGCCAGCACTTCCTCCTCGAAGAGCAAGTCCTCGCGCAATATGGCTATGAGGAGCTGGCGGCCCATCGCCAGGAGCACCAGCATCTGCTGAAAAAAGCCGGTCAGCTGATGGCGGCCGCACAGGCGGGCACCCTTGGCAACGACGCCCTGCTCAACTTCATCATCCAGGAGCTGGTCGTGGGTCACATGAGCCAGGCGGATCGCCGTTATTTCCCCCTGATGAAAACCTGCGATGCCCGCGAGGCGGTGTGATGCCAGAAAACAGGGGGCACGTGCCCCCTGTGTTTACCTCTGACTTCGGCGAACGAGCAGGCTGTAGTAGAGCAGCGGGATCACCATCAGGGTGAGCAAGGTGGAGACCAGGATCCCGAAAATCAGGCTGATGGCCAGCCCGTTGAAGATGGGGTCATCCAGGATGAAAAGCGCCCCTATCATGGCCGCCAGCGCCGTCAGCATGATGGGTTTGGCTCGCACCTGCGCCGCCTCGATCACCGCCTGCTCGAACGCCATGCCACTCGCCCGCTGCTGCTCGATGAAATCCACCAGCAGGATGCTGTTGCGCACGATGATCCCGGCCAGGGCGATCATCCCGATCATCGAGGTGGCGGTGAACTGGGCCCCCAGCAGGGCGTGACCCGGCATCACCCCGATGAGGGTGAGCGGAATGGGGGCCATGATGATGAGCGGCACCAGATAGGAGCGGAACTGGGCCACCACCAGCAGGTAGATGAGGATCATCCCCACCCCGTAGGCCAGCCCCATGTCGCGGAAGGTCTCGTAGGTTATCTTCCACTCCCCGTCCCACAACAGCGCCACCTCCCCCAGCTTGTCGGGCTGATGCACGTAATACTGTGGCAGCGAGATGTCGGCACCGGCGGCAAACATGCCGTAGAGCGGGCTGTCGGCATGGCCGCCCATGTCAGCCACCACCATCACCATGGGCTGCATGTTCTTGTGCATGAGGTAGCTGGGGGCGACCTCGTCACGACGGCTCACCAGCTCGGAGACCCGCACCAGCTGGCCGCTCTGGCTGCGCACCTTGAGAGCCAGGATGCCGGTCAGATCCCGCTTGTCACCGGGGGCGAGCTCGATGCGGATCGGCACCGGGTACTTGGCGCCTTGCCCTTGCAGCCAGCTGGCATCCTGATAACCCACGCCCCCGTTGAGGGTCGCCACCAGATCCCCGAGAACGACCCCGAGCAGGGCCGCCTGGGCGCGATCCACCACCAGCCGCCACTTGGGCTGGGGGTCGGCCAGATAGATGTCCACGTCCACCAGATCCGCCGTGGCCACAAAGCGGGCCTCTACGACGCGGGCAGCGGCTTCACGGGCGGCCTGCGTCGGGCCATACACTTCCGCGACAATGGGCGACCAGACAGGCGGTCCCGGGGGCACCTCCACCACCTTGAGGTTGCCCCCTGCCGCACTGGCGATGGCCTGCAAGGGCGCACGCACCGACCGGGCAATCTCGTGACTGCTGCGATCCCGTTCATGCTTGTCCACCAGATTGACCTGGATGTCCCCCACGTTGGCGCCGCTGCGGATGAAGTAGTGGCGCACCAGCCCGTTGAAGTTGATGGGGGCGGCGGTGCCGGCGTAGATCTGGTAATCCTTCACCTCGGGCACCCTGGCGAGCTCCCGACCCACCGCCAGCAGGGTGCGCTCGGTCTGCTCCAGGGTCGCCCCCTCCGGCATGTCGAGCACCAGCTGGAATTCCGACTTGTTGTCAAAGGGGAGCATCTTGAGCACCACCCACTGCACCACGGGCATGGCGGCCGCCCCCGCCACCAGCAGCAGAATGACCAGCCAAAGCTTGTGTCTCGCTCTTTTGGCACCCGTCCCCATCAGAAAGGGGGTCATCAGCCGGTGAAAGAGCCCGGCCTTGGCCTCCCCGTGGGCGACATGCCCCTCGCGCTTGAGCAGGTGATTGGCCAACCAGGGGGAGAAGATGAAGGCCACCAGCAGGGAGATAAGCATCCCCATGCTGGCATTGATGGGGATGGGGCTCATGTAGGGGCCCATCAGGCCGCTGACGAAGGCCATGGGCAGCAGGGCCGCGATGACGGTCAGGGTCGCCAGTATGGTCGGCCCCCCCACCTCGTCCACCGCGCCCGGAATGAGATCCTTGAGGGACCCCTTGCCCAAACCGCGATGACGGTGGATGTTCTCCACCACGACGATGGCGTCATCCACCAGGATGCCGATGGAGAAGATCAGCGCAAAGAGGGACACCCGGTTGAGGGTAAAGCCCCACGCCCAGCTGGCAAACAGGGTCAGTGCCAGGGTGATGACGATGGCGACCCCCACCACCAGCGCCTCGCGCCACCCCATGCTCACCAGCACCAGCAATACCACCGCCGTGGTGGCAAAGATGAGCTTGCCGATGAGGGTGTTGGATTTGGTCTCGGCGGTGACGCCGTAGTCACGGGTCACCGTCACCTCGACGCCAGCCGGGATGAGCCGATTCCTGAGGCTCTCCACCCGTGCCTCCACCCGCTTGGCCACCTCCACCGCGTTCTGCCCCGGCTGCTTGCCGATGGCCAGGGTCACCGCCGGATAACTGCGATCCCCCTGCCCCATCCAGCTGCGCTGCACCGGGGTCTCCTGACCCAGCGAGACCCTGGCCACATCCCCCAGATAGACCGGCTTGCCGTTATGCAGGCCCACCACCAGTTCTCGAGCCTCCTGCTCGCTTTGCAGGAACTGCCCCACCTGCACCTTGATCTCCCGGTTATCTTGCTCGATAGCCTGTGTCGTGCCCACCTGATTGGCGGCCGCAAGTCGCTGGCTCAGCTCGCCCCAGCTGATGCCATGGGCGCTGAGGGCCGCCGGATCCGGCATCACCCGCAGCACGGCGCTCTGGCTGCCCAGCGTGTAGATATCGCGGGTACCGGGAATGCGCTTGAGTTCGGTCTCAAGCTCATGGGCAACCCGGGTCAGATCAAAGGCCCCCAGCTGCTTGCTCCCCTCTTTGCTCCAATCCTTGCTCCATAAGGTCAGACTGACGATGGGAACATCATCGATCCCCCGGGGTTTTACCAGTGGCTGACCGACTCCGATCCCCTGTGGCAACCAGTCGCGGTTGGAGTCGAGCTGGTTGTTGAGATCGACGATGGCCTGCTCCCGGCTCACGCCTACCTTGAACACCACCACCAGCAGGGCACCATCGGGTTGGGAGAAGGAGTAGAGGGTATCTATCCCCTTTATCTGGGAGACCACCTGCTCGGCAGGGGTGGTGACGAGGGATTCCACCTCTGCCGGGCTGGCACCCGGGAAGGGAATGTAGACGTCGGCGAAGGTGACATCGATCTGGGGCTCCTCCTCCTTGGGGGTCACCAGCACGGCAAAGAGGCCGAGCAAGAGCCCCACCAGCGCCAGCAACGGGGTGATGGCCGAGCCCTGAAACAGGGCCGCCAGCCGACCCGCCGGCCCCAGGTGGCCATGGTTGCCGTTCAGCTCGCTACTCATGGGGCACCTCCTGTTGACGGGTCCAGGCATCGGGGGCCAGGGTGTCACCGCCCTTGAGACCCGCCAGGACCTCGCACAGCCCAGCCTCGCAGTGGCCGATCCGCACCGGGGTCAGGGCCCATCCCTCCCCCTCTTTGAGGTAGACGCCGTTGAACTCCCCTTGCCGCAGCAGGGCGGGCTCCGGCACTTGCAGCACCTGACGCTCACCCTGTTTGAGCTGCACCTTGAGCCACATGCCGGGCAGCACCCCTGCCGTGTTCGGCGGCAGATCGAGGCGCAGCCGGAAACTGTGGCTCTGGCTGTCGGCGTAGTTGAAGCGGGTCAGCTTGACGGGAGTCACTGCCTTGCCACCGGGCAGCAGCACCTGCACATCCGACGGCTGGCCGGCGAGAGCCAGCGCGGACTGGGGTAGCTCCAGCTCCACCCTCAGCTCGCTCAGGGAGAAACCAGATAGCAGCGGCGTACCGGGGGCCACCGTCTCCCCCAGCTCCACCAGCCGCCTGGTCACCACCCCGGCGTAGGGGGCGAGGATACGGGTATAGCCGTAGGCTTCCCGGGCCTGGATGAGGGCGGCCTCGGCGGCATTGACCTCGGCGCGGGCGGCCCGATCCGTTGCCTGGGCGTTGTCGAGCTGGGCCCGGGTGATCACCCCCTTGGCGATGAGGGCCTGATAACGGGTGAGCTGGCGCTCGGCCTCCACCTGCTGGGCCTGGGCCCTGGCCACCCGTGCCTCGGCGCCGGTCACGGCGGCAGACTGCTCCTTGCCGCTTATCTCGAGCAGGGGCTGCCCGGCCTGTACCTCGTCGTTCACATCCACCAGCATGCGGGAGACACGGCCACTGGTCTGGGCCGCGACCGTCCCCTGATGAATGGCGCTCACGGTACCGCTCAGGGTGAGCCAGTCGGTGACGCGCTGCGGGGTCAGCGTCAGCGGCCCCTTGGCCTCCTCGGCCGCCACCAGGGTGGATGTCATGACCAGCAGGGTGGTCACCAGCAACCGGATTGTGTTCATCATGATTCTCCTTCCCTGGCTCATTGGCACCTTGAAAACTCAGGCAATACGGTGCTGGCGAGCCTTCTCCAGCACCCTGTTCCAGACCTTGTCCACCAGCAGGATCCCGGCCGCCATGGCCCCGATGAACAACATTATCATGGGCTGTCCGCTGGAAATGAGACTCAAGGCAGGCCCAGGACAGATGCCCACCAATCCCCAGCCGATACCAAACAGCGCAGCCCCGCCAATCAGGCGGCGATCCAGCACGGGAGCGGGAACCCGGACCATGGGCTCCCCCAGCAGGCTCAGACGACGGGGTTTCACCAGCAGGAAGTAGCCCGGCATGAAGACAGCCAGGGCCCCTCCCATCACGAAGGCCAGGCTGGGATCCCAGGCACCGGCCAGATCGAGAAACCCGGTGACCCGCGCCGGATCCATCATCCCGGAGAGGGTCATTCCCAGCCCGAACAACAGACCCGCAAACAGACTTGTCAGCAATTTCATGGCAATCAACCCGTCAAAACATGTGGTGAGTAAAGAACACGGTCGCCACGCCCATCCCCATAAAGGTGAGCGTCGCCACCACGGAGCGCGTCGACAGCCGCCCCATACCGCAGATGCCGTGACCGCTGGTGCAGCCATTGCCAAGACGGGTGCCGATGCCCACCAGCAGGCCGGCCAGCAGCACCACGGGCCAGCCGGGCAAGGCATCAAAGGCGGGCATGGTGGCCCAACCCAGGGTCAGCGCCAGCCAGGCCCCCAGTCCCAATCCCAGCAGAAACAGCACCCGCCAGGGGGTCTTGTACTGCATTGCACCGGCCAGAATGCCGCTGATCCCGGCCACCCGGCCGTTGAACAACATCAGGATCAGGGCCGAGAGCCCCGCCAGCATGCCGCCCCCCAACGAGAGCAGCCATTGGCTTTCCATCATCGAATTTCCTCATCTGAGTGACAAAAATGGGTTTGCAGCGCCGCCAGCACATCGGCCGCCGCCTCGCTCACCAGGGAGTAGTAGATCTGCTGGGAGACTTTGCGCGAGCGGATAAGGCCCTGGCGCTTCAATACCGACAGTTGCTGGGAGAAGGCCGACTGCCCGAGCTGACTGTGGGCCAGCAGCTCCCCGACCCCCTTCTCCCCTTCCACCAGCTGGCAGAGCACCATCAGGCGTTCAGGATGAGCCAGCGCCTTGAGCAGGCCGGCGGCGGCTGTCGCATGTCGGTTCATCTCGTCGAAGTGGCTCATAAGATTAAATTAGCAATTGCTGATATTTGTTCTATTGTATAAAACAACCCTAAATTAGCAATCACTAAACAAAAGGAGACGAGAAATGGCCGTCGATAACGGAGTCAGAGTGGTCGCAGGTGGCATGTTGCTGCTGTCGCTGCTGCTCACGGCCTGGGTCCACCCGGGCTTTGTCTGGTTGAGCGTCTTTGTCGGGGTCAACCTGATCCAGAGCGCGTTCACCGGGGTCTGTCCCGCCGCCGCCGTGCTCAGGCGAATGGGGCTCAAATAGGCAGGCGGACATATTGGCTCACAGGAGCCGTGTAATAGAGCGGAGGCTCATTATGGCAACCATCATCATCGGGGCAGGGTTGGGGGGCATGTCGGCCGCCTACGAGCTCAAGGCCGAACTCGGCAAGCAGCACGACGTCATCCTGGTGAACGACAAACCCGACTTTGAATTCAACCCTTCGAACCCGTGGATTGCGGTCCGGTGGCGAAAGCGCAAGGATATCTCCCTCCCCATAGAGCCTCATGTGAAGAAGAAGGGGATCCGCTTCATCCACGCCGCCCTGACCGGGTTGCAACCCCTCGAACAGCAGATCCGCCTCTCCGATGGCCAGCACCTGCACTACGACTTTCTGGTGCTCTGCACCGGCCCCGCACTCGCCTTTGAAGAGGTTCAGGGAGCGGGCCCGACGGCGGGCGGCACCGCCAGCGTCTGCACCCTCTCCCACGCAGAGGAGTGCCTGCACAGTGTCAACGGGCTGCTCGACGAACCGGGTCCGGTGATCGTCGGTGCCATGCCCGGCGCCTCCTGCTTCGGCCCGGCCTACGAATACGCCTTCATCCTCGATCGCCACCTGCGCGACAAGAAGGTGAGAAAGGACGTGCCCATGACCTTTGTCACCAGCGAACCCTACATCGGTCACCTCGGCCTCAACGGCGTGGGGGATTCCAAGGGCATGCTGGAGAGCGAGCTGCGCATGCGCGACATGCAATGGATCTGCAATGCCCGCACCGTGGCGGCCAGGGATGGGGTGATGACGGTGGAGGAGCTGGATGAAGATGGCAACGTCAAGCGCACCCACAGCCTCCCCTACAAGCATGCCATGATGCTGCCCGCCTTCGCCGGCATCAGCCCCCTGCGGGGTCTCGAGGGGCTGGTCAATCCCCGCGGGTTCGTCATCGTCGACGAACACCAGCGCAACCCTGTCTTCCCGCAGATTTACGCCGCCGGGGTCTGCATCGCCATCCCGCCCCAGCACAAGACGCCGGTACCGACCGGGGTGCCCAAGACCGGCTACATGATTGAGGCCATGGTGCGCACCCTGAGCCACAACATCAAGGCGGAGCTGGACGGCCAGCCCCCGGTCACCCGGGCGGTGTGGAATGCCATCTGTCTGGCGGACATGGGGGACACAGGGGCCGCCTTCGTGGCCATGCCGCAGATCCCGCCGCGCAACGTCGCCTGGTTCAAGAAAGGGAAGTGGGTCCACCTGGCCAAGATAGCGTTCGAGAAGTATTTCCTGCACAAGATGCAGGTGGGCGACACCGAACCCATCTATGAAAAACTGATGCTCAAATACCTGGGCATCGACAAGACCCGGTAACCCCCCAAGGGCCCGCCGGTGAAGGGAAGAGGGCTCCCTTCACCAGTGCTTTCATCTCTTTTTTATTATGTTTCAATATGTTGCTATCAATGGCTCGGGGTTTACCCAGGCCGCCGTATCGGCTACCATGTCGCCTCTTTATCACTAGCGGAGACCATCGGTGGGCAACTCATCAAGTGACAGACGCACGCCGGCCCTCGTCGTCGGCACCCTGGTCGCGAGCTAGCCGCAGGTTATTCTCTGCCGCGACTCGCCACCCTGCGAGAAGTAGATCCCTCTTTTCCCCGCTTTTCACACTTGACGTCAGGTGACGCGGACTCATCCCCCGACACCTTGCCTGCATAGTTTCTGCTTCCCAAAAGGAGGCTGCTATGCGCTTGATTTCAAACAACCCTGTCGCTGACAAATCCCCTTCCCTGCTGAGCAGACTGGGACGGGGCCTGCGACCACTCTGGCAACGTGGCAGACGGCGTCAGCACCTCTATCGGCTGCACATCCGCTGCGAAGACAGAGCCGACATGGAGCAGGTGCTGGCGGCGGTGAGCCACACCCTGCAACCGGCCGGACTCAGTCCTCTGCAGTCCATGAAGCCCGGGCGCGGTGAAGGCCGCGTGCTGGTGCTGAGCCTCTACTGCACGCCGCCCCAGCGCCGCTATCTGGTGCAGTTCATCCACCAGGTCGGGGCTCTCCACCCGGTACGCTGGGAACTGCGCCCCCGCGCCGGGGACGACGCCACCAGGCATTGACCCTCGAATGAGGCGGGTCCTTCCCGGGCAACCGTGAAGGGCCTGTACCCTGTTCTGCGCCATCCCGCTCCGTCAGGAGGCGGGTCGCGCCCTTGCATTCACCACGATGTCGACCTTGCCCCCCGTCTCTCACACAACCCGGGGGAGCAGGCTGGTCGGCATCCCAGGAGGAGACCCTTCATGAGAATGTGGCAACAACTCGATTTTCTCGCCCTGCTCGACACCCTGGCCAGCCTGCTGCTCGCCTTCGTGCTGGGCAGCCTGGTCGGCCTGGAGCGCCAGTACCGCCAGCGCACCGCCGGCCTTCGCACCAACGTGCTGGTCGCCGTGGGGGCGGCCCTGTTCGTCAACCTGGCCCAGCGCATCTATGACCTGCATGGTGGCAGTTACGGGGTCGTCCACGTGGTGGCCTACATCGTCTCCGGCATCGGTTTTCTCGGCGCTGGCGTCATCATGCGGGAATCCGGCAACATCCGGGGCATCAACACAGCGGCCACCCTGTGGGGCGTGGCCGCGGTCGGGGCCGCCTGCGGCGCCGGGTTCGCCCTGGAGGCCATCCTCGGCGCCCTCTTCGTGCTGGCCGCCAACACCCTGCTGCGTCCCCTGGTCAACCAGATAAACCGTGACCCGGTGAACAACATGGACACCGAAGTGACCTATCACGTGACCGCTCTCATCGGCCGCGCTCACCAGAAGGAGGTACTGCCCTGGCTCGAGCAGATGCTGGAGCAGGCCCACTACCCCCTGAGCGAGCTCGACATCACCCCCTTCGGCGATCAGGATCTCGAGATCTCGGCGGCGCTGCTCGCCACCGCCATCGATGGCACCAAGCTCGATGCCCTGATGAACACGCTCGGGGAGCACCCTCACATCAAGCAGATCTTCTGGCGGGCCAGCATTACCGATTGACGCCCTCATACCAGACGCAGCACAAAAAGCCCCGCCGGATCCGGCGGGGCTTTTTCACAGGAAAGGGAAGCCGTGTGCCTAACGGCGGCTGCGCCAGCGCACCCTGGGGTTGATGACCTGGGCGGTCTGGGCTGGGGGATTGCCCGCGATGAGTTGCTGCATCATCTCGAAGGCGGCACGGGCCAGGGCCGGGCAATCCTGGGCCACGGAATCGATGCGCATGGGGATGCAGTCGAGCAGATCGTGATCGTCGAACGTACACAGGCGCATGCCGGTCTCCATCAGTTCCGCCTCGTTGAGGTAGCGCAGCACCCCCTCCAGCAGGGTGAAAGAGGCGGTAAAAAGCCCCTTCGGCGGCGCCCCGAGTTCGTCCACCAGCTCAGACATCAGCTGATAGCCCGAGCTCGGCTGGTAGTCACGGTGGCGGACCCGGTCTGAAGTGGCCTCCAGCCCGGCCCGGTGCAATCCGAGCTCGTAACCCGCCAGCCGGTGGCGGCTGGGGGAGAGATCCAGCAGACCGCCGAAGTAATAGATCTCCTCCCCGCAATCCTCGGCCATATCCTGCACCAGCTCGGCGGTAGCCTTGCAGGCGTCCGAGATCACCATGGGCAGGCGCGACTCACCGATGTGGCGGTCGAGCTGCACCACCGGCAAGCGGTCGTGGATGCGGGCATAGATGTCGTCACTGTGGCCGCTGGAGGCGACGATGAGGCCATCCACCTGACGGCTGATGAGGTTGTCCACCACCCGCTGCTCCAGGGTGGGGTCATCCTCGGAGCAGGCGATGAGCAGCTGGATCCCCGCCTCCCGACAGCGGGCCTCAAGGGCCCGGGCGATGCTGGCGAAGCCGAAGTTGGTGAGGTCAGGGATCACCAGCCCCCAGGTGTAGCTGCGCACCTCCCGCAGGGAGCGGGCATGGATGCTCGGCTGATAGTGGCACTCGTCCGCCACCGCCTGGATCCGCTTGCGGGTATCGTCGGCGATGCGGTATTCCGCACTCTTGCCGTTGAGCACCAGGCTGGCGGTGGCCTTGGAGACCCCCGCAAGCGTGGCTATCTGGGCAATCGTGATCCGTTTCTTCTTCTCCACCTGACCTCCCGGCACACTGACACCGGGCTATTGTACTAGGCAGGTCGCCAGCGGCCAGTGATCGAGGCAAATTTTGCTGTCATCACCACCGCAACGTGCGGAAAGTACTGGGTTTTCGCCGGGGAAGTAACGGGTCGACAAGCTCTGGCGCCCGCCATCGACGAAGCACTCCAGGCTGGAGCGGTCACACAAGACGGTGATCTTGCCCCCAAGCCAGGGGGCGCTTCGCTCCTCCCACTCCCCGCTCTGCCAGTTCTGGCGACGCAGCACAAGACGCCCCGGCTGCCAGCACAGCTCGACCACGGCCCCGAACCCGAGGCGCCCTTCACCGCACAACGCCAGATCGAGCCAGGCCGAGTCGATGGCCAGTGCAGGCAGCTCATCCGGCGCCCCCTCGAAGCGGGTCTGCTCCCCTTTCAGGGCGCCCAGCTCAGCCACCGGCCGCTGGCAGAGCCACTCATCCTGCCAGAACAGCTCCCGCGGGCAGCTCATCTGGTGGATCCAGCCGTGCTCGAGAGTGGGCTGGCTCATCTCGTTCTCCTCCGGCAAGCCCAGCCAACCGAACAGCAGGCGCCGCCCCTGACTGTCCTGGGTAGTCTGGGGGGCATAGAACTCGAATCCCCGGTCCAGCTCGTGGAAAGCCCCGTGGGCGAAGTGCGTCCCGTCGAAGTCACCCGCCAGCCAGCCGCACTGGTAGAGGTTGCGATAATCCTCTCCCTGCGGGGCAATCCCCTGCGGGCAGCTGATCAGCACATGGCGATCTCCCAGGGGGAAGAGGTCCGGACACTCCCACATGTAGCCAAACTCCCCGAGACCGCCGCGCCCGCTGCCGGCGATGGGGCCCACCAGCGTCCAGGCATCCAGGGTATCACCGCGATAGAGCAGCACCTCACCCCGATCGTCCAGGGTACGAGCCCCCAGCACCATCAACCACTGCCGAGCGTCGTGCCACACCTTGGGGTCGCGCACATGGCCGCTGTAGCCTTCGGGTAGATCCAGCACAGGGCCCAGCTTCTCGAAGCCCCCCGCACCGTCGGCGCGGGCCAGACACTGGTAGGCGGTGCGGCTGCCGTCCGGGTATTTGACGTTGCCGGTGTAGATAAGGGTCAGACGCCCCTGCTCATCGCTCACCGCCGAGCCCGAATAGCAACCGTGGCTCTCATAGGCCTCGGTAGGCAGCAGCGCCACCGGCTCGTGCTGCCAGTGCAGCAGATCGGTGGAGGTGACATGCCCCCAGCCCTTGTTGCGGTGCTCGCAACCGAGCGGGTTCCACTGGTAGAAAAGATGGTAGCGCCCGTCGTGCTCGATGAAGCCGTTGGGATCGTTGAGCAGCCCCACCGGGGCTGCCAGATGCCAGCGGGGCCGATGGGGATCGGCCGCCGCCTTGAGCTGTCCGGCCAGCAGGGACCGGACAACCTGGTTCAGGAGATGGCTTTCCTTCATCACTCCACCTTGTACTTGAGCAGGTAGGAGGCGGCGAAAGCGGCGCCAAAGGCGATCACCAGACCGATGACGTAGTGGATGAGGCTCATGGGCTGGACGATGGCCATGCCCGGGATGCCGGTCAGGCCCACCGCCGTCATGCCGACCTTGGCCGCCACCACGTAGGCGCCGCCGCAGGCCCCGCCGAACAGGCCGGCCAGGAAGGGCTTGATGTAGCGCAGGTTGACCCCGAAGATCGCCGCCTCGGTGATGCCGAGCAGGCAGGACATGGCCGCCGGCACCGTGATGGCCTTGATCTTCATGTCCCGGGTCTTGAAGTAGACCGCGAGGCAAGCCCCGCCCTGGGCCACGTTGGCCATGGCCCAGATGGGCAGCAGGAAGTTGACGCCGATGGCAGGGTTGGCCAGCAGCCCCGCCTCGATGGCGTGGAAGCTGTGGTGGATGCCGGTGATGACGATGAGCGAATAGGTGCCGCCAAACACCAGACCCGCCAGCCAGCCTGCCTGCTCATAGAGGGCGCTCAGACCGAACGAGATGCCATCCCCCAGCACCCGCCCGGCGGGGCCGATGAAGAGCAGCGCCACGAAGCCGGTGATGATGACGGTCAAAAACGGGGTGAGGATGAGATCCAGAGCGTCAGGGATGCGCTTGCGCAGCTGCTTCTCCAGGTGGGACATGAACCAGACCGCCAGGAGCACCGGGAAGACGGTGCCCTGGTAGCCAATCATGGCGACATCCAGGCCGAAGAAGTCCATGGTCTTGAAGCCCCCGGCCACGCCCCAAGCGTTGGTCAGGGCCGGGTGGGTGAGAATGCCGCCGAGCGTCGCCCCCAGATAGGGGTTGCCGCCGAATTCGCGCGCCGCCGTAAAGCCGATGAGGATCGGCAGGATGATGAAGGCTGCCGAGCTGAACATGTCGAGCATGACGAACAGGGCGCTATCGGCGTTGACCCAGCCGTAGGTGCGCACCATGCCGAGCAGCCCCATCAGCAGGCCGGAGGCGACGATGGCCGGAATGATGGGCACGAAGATGTTGGAGAGGGTCCGCGCCAGACGCTGGGCCACGTTGAGCTTGGCCGTCGCCATGTCGGTCAGCTCCGCCTTGCTGGCGGTGCCGGTCCCGGTCAGGGTGACGAACTCCGCATAGACCTTGTTGACCAGGCCGGTGCCGAAAATGACCTGGATCTGGCCGGCGTTGCTGAAGCACCCCTTGACCCCCTCCAGCTTGTCGATGGCGGCCTTGTTCACCTTGCTGTCGTCCGCCAGCACCAGCCGCAGCCGGGTGGCGCAGTGGGCGGCGCTGACGATGTTCTCCCTGCCCCCGAGCAGGGGCACCAGATCCTGGGCTATCGCACTGATATTCATATTCTTCCTCTTATGACCCGCCACGCTGGCGGGCCCTTGTCACATGAGAGTAGGGGCTGTCGAGCCGGGCTTCTAGCCGCAGATCAACAGCCGTCTGCGCCTGATCGCAAAAATTCATCCAGCCGGGTGCGGGTGGGCAGTGCCGTCATCGCTCCCTTGGCGGTGGTGGCGAGCGCCCCGCAGCCGTGGGCCTGGGCCAGGATGGCGGGCAGCTCGGCCAGCGTCGGCAGCGAGGTCCGTTCGGCCAAGGCCGCCAGCAGTCCGGCGACGAAGGCATCCCCCGCCCCCGTGGTATCGAGTGGCGTCACTTTGGGCCCCACCCACTCCAGCAACTCGCCACCCAGACGGGCCACCACGCCCCCCGCCCCCCGGGTCACCAGCACCAGTGCCGGGCCTGAAAGAGTGGCAAGCCCCGCCGCCATATCGTCCAGACCGCTCAGCAGTTGCAGCTCCTCCACCGAGAGCTTGACCACGTCTGCAAGGGCCATGGCCTCGCGCACCACGGGCAGCATCTCGGCAGGGTTGCCCCACACCTCTGGCCTCAGGTTGGGGTCGAAGCAGACCCGCCCCCCGACGGCCCGGATGGTCGCCATGGCTTGCAGGCAACTGCTGCGCACCGGCTCGTTGGCGAGCGCAATGGAGCAGGTCAGCAGCCACTGCCCGGCCTGGAAGACCGGCAGATCGGCGGGGCTCAGGAACTGATCGGCGCTCGGGCGCACCATGAAGGTGAAACTGCGCTCCCCCGCCTCATCGAGATCCACCAGCACCGTGCTGGTGCGATGGGCCGGATCCTGGATCAGGTGGCGAATGTCGACCCCCTCCCTGGCCAGGGTCTCCCCCATGAAGCGGCCGAAGGGATCCGCGCCGACCCGGCCAATGAAGGCCGACTCCCCGCCGAGCCGGGCAACGCCCACCGCCACGTTGGCCGGTGCGCCACCCGGACACTTGAGGTAGTGCTGCTCCCCTTCCGGGATCAAGTCCACTACCGCATCCCCCATTACCCACACACGATTCGTCACCTTGTTGCTACTCCACTGCTGCACAGGATTTGCCGGGGTCAGCCCCGGGTTCTGGGTCCGCATTATCAGCTAAACCGTTTTAGCTAACCAACAGATCCCGGGGTCGCCTGCCATTTTTGTGATCGGGATAACGAACTAGAACCAGGTTTCCATCTGCACGCCAAAGTTCCACTCGCCCCCGGCGGTAAAGTTGCTCTGGCCCATGGCATCGGAGCTGGCGTAGTTGTCGAGCTCGGAGGACCAGTCCATCCAGGTGGCGAACACCCGAAGCTCGGGCCGCTCGAAGAAGCCGGCGGTCTGCGCCTTGAAGGTCGGCGCGAAGGTGAGCTTGGTGAAATCGCCGCTCACCGCCTGACGACCCTTGTAGCCCTTGGGATCGAGGTCCATGTACTGCCAGGTCGCCTCGTAGACCAGCTCGACGTTCTGGCTCAGCACCTGGGCCAGGCGGCCATTGAGGGTCACCCAGCGGTACTCGTCCCCTTTCACGTAACGATCCTGGCTGTGCTCGGCCAGCAGGGCCGGGGCGACACGCCAGCGGGGCGCAAGATCGGTGGCGCCAAACACGGCGACCCGCACCGCATCGGCATCCGGCAGCAGCTCGCTGTCGGAGCCCAGCCCCTTGAGCTCGGCCCCCAGACCGTGGCCATACAGCACCGCCGCCTTGGAGAAACCGGGGTTGATGCCAAAGAAACTGTCGGCGTGGTAGGCCACCAGGGTGTGGGCCCCCTTGTTCGCCGCTTCGCTGCCCGCGCCGCCGTCATTGATGCGCGCCTCGTTGTCCTTGGCGGAGAGGCCGTTCAGCATCCACTGCCAGTTGCCAACGCGGTTGTTCATGGTGAGGATGTAGCTTTCGATGTCGGAGAGACCGCTCGCGCTGATGTCGCCGTAGTCGCGCCCGTAGAGGGAGAAGTTTGCCTTCCAGCTGTCGGCCAGCTGCACGTCGTAGACGCCGCCGCCGGTGCCGGCCAGGAAGACCACGTCCGAGTCGAGCCAGTGGATGTCGAAGTTGTCCCGGTCAAAGCGCTTGCCCGCCCAGAGCACCGAGTGCTGGAAAGGACCGCTGAAGCTCGCCAGATCGCCGATTTCGGCAAACACCTGGCGGGTGTTGAGGCTGGAATCGCTGGCGGTCCAGTCGTTGCTGGTCTCCACCCCGTCCGCCAGCATCAGCTTGTAGCGGGCCCAGCTGCCATCGTCGAAGGTCTGGGTCTTCAGCAGGTTGGCCTCCATGTAGGTGTCATCCTCGTTGCCAAGGCGACCCACGGCGCCCCCCACCGAGCCGGCCGGGGTGATGTAGGGGCCGCCGCGGCCACCGTTGCCATTGCCGTTCACCAGCAGGCCCGAGCGGGCATAGCCGTGGAACTCGAAGCCCTGGGCCCCGACGGTCTGCTTGTCCACCTTCTCGCTCTGAGCCTTGGCCACCACGGCCGTCTCGCGGGCTTCGTTTGCCTTGCTCTGGGCCTCATCGGCCCGCGCTTCGGCAGCGGTGGCACGCGCCTCGGCCGCCTGCACCCGCGCCTCCAGCGCCGCCAGACGAGCCTCGATACCACCATCCGCCGCCCACAACGGGTTGCTCATTCCCAATCCCAGCGCCACGGCCAGCGCCAACTTGCTCTTGAACATCGTCATCGTCCTCACCTGTCTTCTGTCGCCCGTCCGGGCTCTGTTGTTGTTGACGAGCCGAGCATAGCTAAACCGCTTTAGCTGACTCAATATGCCAGCTAAACCGTTTCAGCAGGAGTGTGAGCGGGATAACATTTGTACAGGAGGAATTGGTGGAAGTTGTGAGGAGGATCCCTCATCGGGATCCACTCAATAAGGGGGGATCCAGGCCAGATGGCGGGCAAAAAAAAAAGCCGGCACATTCGTGCCGGCTTGGGTAACGCGGGTCGCGTTTATTTGGTCAGGTCGTCGAAGAAGCGTTTCACCCCTTCGAAGAAGCCTTCGGATTTCGGCTTGTGAGTCTTGGCAGCGGCGCCGCTGAAGGAGTCGTCCAGCTGGCGCAGCAGATCTTTCTGGGTCTCGGTCAGCTTGACCGGAGTCTCGATCACCACCTTGCACATCAGATCCCCCACCTGGCCGGAGCGCACGGACTTGACGCCCTTGCCCCGCAGGCGGAACAGCTTGCCGGTCTGGGTCTCCGGGGTCACCTTGAGCTTGACCCGGCCATCCAGGGTCGGCACTTCAATCTCCCCGCCGAGCGCCGCCGTGGTGAAGCTGATGGGCACTTCGCAGTAGAGGTCGTTGCCGTCACGGACGAAGATCTCGTGCTCGCGCACATGGACCTGTACGTAGAGATCTCCCGCCGATGCGCCGGTTTCCCCCGCTTCCCCTTCGCCGGAGAGACGGATGCGATCCCCGGTATCGACCCCGGCCGGGATCTTGACCGACAGGGTCTTGGTCTTCTGGTAGCGCCCTTCCCCATGGCACTTGCGGCACGGATCCTTGATGATCTTGCCGCGACCGTGACAGTGGGGGCAGGGCTGCTGCACCGCGAAGAAGCCCTGGCGCATCTGCACCTGGCCGGAGCCGTGGCAGGTGGGGCAGGTCTGGGCCTGGCTTCCGGTATGGGCACCGGAGCCGTTGCACACTTCGCAGTGGACCTGGGTCGGGATCTTGATCTCCTTGGAGACCCCGCGCACCGCCTCTTCCAGCGTCAGCTCCATGTTGTAGCGCAGGTCGGAGCCACGGGCCGGGCCGCGACGACCGCCCCCGCGACCACCGAAGATGTCGCCAAACACATCGCCGAAGATATCGCCGAAATCGGCACCACCGCCAAAGCCGCCGTGGCCGCCACCCTGGCTCGGATCCACCCCGGCATGACCGTACTGGTCATAACGGGCACGCAGGTTCTCGTCGGTCAGGACCTCGTAGGCTTCCTTGACCTCTTTGAACTTCTCTTCAGCCCCGGCATCACCCTGGTTGCGATCCGGGTGATACTTCATGGCCAGACGCTTGTACGCCTTCTTGATCTCGCGCTCGTCGGCACCTTTCGACACCCCGAGCACTTCGTAGAAATCGCGCTTCGACATACTCATCCTGTTGCTATATCAGCAGTTACGCAGACGGGCGTTGGTTACCCAACGCCCGTAAATTCATTGACGAATCTGCTCACACTCTTACTACGAAGCCGTGATCAAGGCTCATGTGCTGCTCGGAATCCTCACGTATATCTGTACGCTCCGGTTCCTGCGCTGCTCTTTACCTTGCTGACGGCCTCTCGCGACAGACCGTGAACAGATTCTGAGCCGATGGGCGAAGCGGACTTCGCCCATCCGGGTCGGGCTTATTTCTTGTCGTCTTTCACTTCTTCGAACTCGGCGTCGACCACGTCGTCGTCAGCCTTGGCAGAAGAGGAGGACTGACCGGCGTCAGCACCGGCGGCGCCTTGCGCCTGAGCCTGCTGCTGGGCAATTTCCATCAGCTTCTGGGACGCTTCCAGCAGAGCCTGCTGTTTGGCTTCGATGGCAGCCTTGTCGTCACCCTTGATGGCGGATTCCAGCTCGCTCAGGGCAGTCTCGATCTTGGTCTTCTCGTCGGCAGGCAGAGCTTCACCGGCTTCGGTGACCTGCTTGCGCACGGAGTGGACCAGACCGTCAGCCTGGTTGCGGGCCTGCACCAGCTCTTCGAACTTCTTGTCCTCGGCCGCGTTGGCTTCGGCTTCGCGTACCATGCGTTCGATCTCGTCATCAGACAGACCGGAAGAGGCCTGGATGGTGATCTTCTGCTCCTTGTTGGTCTCCTTGTCTTTGGCGGAGACGTGCAGGATGCCGTTGGCGTCGATGTCGAAGGTCACTTCGATCTGCGGCAGACCGCGCGGTGCCGGGCGGATGCCTTCCAGGTTGAACTGGCCCAGGGACTTGTTGTCGCTGGCGCGCTTGCGCTCACCCTGCAGCACGTGAATGGTCACGGCAGACTGGTTGTCTTCGGCGGTGGAGAAAACCTGGGACTTCTTGGTCGGAATGGTGGTGTTCTTCTCGATGAGCGCGGTCATCACGCTGCCCATGGTTTCGATCCCCAGGGAGAGCGGAGTCACGTCCAGCAGCAGTACGTCGGTCTTGTCACCGGACAGTACGGCACCCTGGATGGCAGCACCCATGGCCACGGCTTCGTCCGGGTTGACGTCTTTGCGCGGCTCTTTGCCGAAGAAGTCGGCCACGGTCTTCTGAACCAGCGGCATACGGGTCTGACCGCCCACCAGGATGACGTCGTCGATCTCGCCAACCGCCAGACCGGAGTCTTTCAGGGCGACACGAACCGGCTCCAGGGAGTCTTTCACCATGTCTTCCACCAGGGATTCCAGCTTGGCGCGGGTCACCTTGATGTTCATGTGCTTCGGACCGGTGGCATCTGCTGTGATGTACGGCAGGTTGACGTCGGTCTGCTGGGCAGAAGAGAGCTCAATCTTGGCTTTTTCGGCGGCATCTTTCAGACGCTGCAGAGCCAGCTGGTCGTTGCGCAGGTCAATGCCCTGCTCGCGCTTGAACTCGTCAACCAGGTAGTTGATGACGCGGTTGTCGAAGTCTTCACCACCCAGGTGGGTGTTACCGTTGGTTGCCAGCACTTCGAAGGTGGTTTCCCCTTCGACTTCGTCGATCTCGATGATGGAGATATCGAAGGTACCGCCCCCTAAGTCATACACGGCAACCTTGCGCTCACCCTTGACCTTGTTGACGCCGTAGGCGAAAGCCGCGGCAGTCGGTTCGTTGATGATGCGCTTGACGTCCAGACCGGCGATGCGACCGGCATCCTTGGTGGCCTGACGCTGGGCGTCGTTGAAGTAGGCCGGTACGGTGATGACGGCTTCGGTCACCGGCTCGCCCAGGTAGTCCTCGGCGGTCTTCTTCATCTTTTTCAGCACTTCGGCAGAGATCTGCGGCGGTGCCATCTTCTTGCCTTTCACTTCAACCCAGGCGTCACCGTTGTCGGCCTTGGCGATGGCGTACGGCATGATTTTCAGGTCACGTTGTACTTCGTCATCTTCGAAACGACGGCCGATCAGACGCTTGATGGCGAACAGCGTGTTCTTCGGGTTGGTGATGGCTTGGCGCTTGGCCGGCTGACCAACCAGGATTTCGCCGTCATCGGCATAGGCAATGATGGACGGAGTAGTACGGTCGCCTTCCGCGTTCTCGATCACGCGAGCATGGTCGCCATCCAGAATAGCGACGCAGGAGTTGGTAGTACCCAGGTCAATACCGATGATTTTACCCATTTGACGAATCTCCAAATACTTTGAATAAACTGGCGAGGGGCTCGCCTTGATACGTTAACGGCTAGGTGGGGCCTGCCACTGTGGCTTTCAAGCTCCCGGCATCAAATTTTTTGTGCCGCCGTGGCCTTGCAACCTATATGGGGTCTCAAGTCGGCGCTTCAAGTCCGGCCCTGAAAAAACCTGCATACAGGCCACCTGACAGCCAAATGACGCCAGACACGTTTTCTGGCGCCACATCCAACAAAAAGCCCGCCAAGCGGCGGGCTTGGTGAGAACAGCGTGATCAGTCAGCGGACTTGGAGACCATCACCATGGCCGGGCGGATGACGCGGCCGTTGAGCTCGTAGCCCTTCTGCATCACGGCGATCACAGTGTTCGGCGCCACGTCGGCACTGGGCACCATGCTCATGGCCTGGTGGGCATTGGGGTCGAACGGCTGGTTGGTCGGGTCCAGCGCCACCAGGCCGAACTTGGCCACGCCGCTCTGCATGGATTTCAGGGTCAGCTCGACCCCTTCAATCATCGGCTTGAGGGTGTCGTTCTCCTTGTCCGCCAGCTCGATGGCGCGCTCCAGGTTGTCCAGCACCGGCAAGAGCTCTGCGGCGAACTTCTCCAGTGCAAACTTGTGGGCTTTCTCCACGTCCTGAGCGGCACGGCGACGCAGGTTCTCCATCTCGGCGACGGCGCGAATGGCGCGCTCGCGCTCTTCCAGGGAAGCCTGCTGGGCCGCCTCCAGCTGGGCCTCCAGCTCGGCGATGCGGGCCTGCTCGGCTGTCACTTCACTGTCTACATCGGTCGGCTCGACTGGCTGGGCTTCCACTTGCTCCATCGCTTCAACCTTTTGTTCTTCGTGGCTCATGACATCTCCAATATTCAGGGGTTGCGTGTGAGGGTGGCTGGCGTTCAGACAAGCGACACGCGCCAGCAGACCCTGTGTTGGCGCTATTATGGGGACACAGCCCCGGCTTTCAAGGGGAAAAGGGCAGATCGGACACAATGGCGCCCATCCGCGTGCCAGGCAGCCCCTTTTCGGGGCCGATTGCACCAACCGTCACGGAGGCAGACAAATCCCCGGCAAAGCGCGGTATACTCCCCCCAAGACTGTCCCAGACCCGATAACCTATGGATTCTCCGTTCAAAACCGTTGCCCTCATCGGCAAGCCCCATCACGAGGGGGCCAACCAGACCCTGACCGGCCTGTATCAGTACCTGACCAGCCGCGGCTTTCGTGTGCTGCTGGAGAGCCGGGTGGCCCATACCCTGGGGCTGCTCGGGGAGAACGTGATGGATCTGGTGCAACTCGGCGAGCAGGCGGATCTCGCCATCGTCGTCGGCGGTGACGGCAACATGCTGGGGGCCGCCCGGGTGCTGTCACGGTTCGATGTGGCGGTGATCGGGGTGAACCGGGGCAACCTCGGCTTCCTGACCGATCTCTCGCCCCAGGATTATCTGCTGCCCCTGGAGCAGGTGCTCTCGGGTCACTTCAAGAGCGAGCATCGCTTCCTGCTGGAGGCCGCCGTCTATCGCCACGGGGAGCGCAAGTCGAGCAACCTCGCGGTCAACGAGGCGGTGCTTCACCCGGGCAAGATCGCCCACATGATCGAATTCGAGGTCTACATCGACGGCAGCTTCATGTACAGCCAGCGCTCGGACGGCATCATAGTGGCGACACCCACCGGCTCCACCGCCTACTCCCTGTCGGCAGGGGGCGCCATTCTCACCCCCAAACTCAACGCCATCACGCTGGTGCCCATGTTCCCGCACACCCTGAGCAGCCGCCCCATCGTGCTGGATGCGGACAGCGAAGTGCGGCTGCTGGTCTCGCCGGACAACCAGGACGACGCCATGCAAGTGAGCTGCGACGGCCAGGTCACCCTGGCGGTCCACCCGGGGGACGAGATCCTTATCAAGAAGAGCAGCCACAAGCTGCATCTGGTCCATCCGCTGGATTACAGCTACTTCCACGTGCTGCGCAACAAGCTCGGTTGGGGCAGCAAGCTCTTCTAGCCAGGCAACACCGATGGCGAGGGTCTACCCCTCGCTGCTTTCGACCAGCCGAGGCGGTGCCGGCTCGAATGCCAGATGCACCCCGTTTCTCCCCGCCTCCTTCACCCGGTACATGGCAGCATCGGCTTTGGTCAGCATCAGTGCCAGGTCAGCCTCGGCACTGGCGCACACGACTCCCATGCTCACCGTGACCCCCTCGCACGGCAGGCAGGCTCCCTGCCGGGAGCCCGTCTCTATCTGGCGGCGGATCCGGTCACAGATGTCGCGGGCCATCTGGCCGCTCACGCCCCCCATGATGATGGCGAACTCCTCGCCACCGATGCGCCCCACCAGATCACCCTTGCGTACCTCGGCCACCAGCACCCCGGCCACATAGCGAATGACCTCATCCCCGCAGCCGTGACCAAACTGGTCGTTGACCCGCTTGAAGTGATCGATGTCCAGGACCACCACGCAGCGCGCCTGCCCAGGCATAGCCCCCTCTCCGTGCCTGAAGAGACCGCGCCGATTGAGCACCCCGGTGAGGGGATCCCGCTCCGAGAGCGCCAGCAATGCCTCCTCCGTCTCCACATAGGCCACCAGAGGCAGCAGCAACACCGAGCCGATGGTCAGCACCATGTGCATGAAGAAGATGAGATCGAGCCAGTCTCCGTCCCCCATCCGCTCTTCGGCTCCCAGCAAGAGCAGCCCCCCTGGCTCAGCAGGATGGTGAAATGCAGCAGGTAAATGAGCGCCACCGCATGGAGCACCCGCTTCTGTTGCCGGCCGAGAGAGACGATGAGGCAGGCGCACCACAGGTACAACATCGACTCCATCAGAGCCAGCACAATGCGCACGGGGGCGAGGCTGGACAATCCCAGATAGAGCAGCAGCAACACCGCCACGCCTCCCCCCACGGCACGGGGATGCCATGCGCGCTCGTAAAGCGCACAAAAACCGGTGAGCAACAGCAGGATGCTCATGAGCGAGACCAGGCCGCCGACCCGGATGCCCAGCGCCGGATACCCTCCCAATACCCCCAGACTGAGCAGCAGGATGGAGAGGGAGAAGAGAAAAGCGGAGAGGGACCAGTACAGAAAGTTGCCTCGACCCGGCTTCAGGGAGTGGATGAACAGCATGATCAGCCCCGACATCAGGTTGATTGCCAGGGAGATCAGCAGCAGGGTCGGGGTATGGATCATCGTGACGCATCCTTGCGAAGAGGTCTGTGCACAGCCCAGGCTCAACCAGGACTGTTTCGAGTGTGTCTCAACCAGCTACTCACCACAAGAGAGCCCCTCAAGGTGGCTTCTCGCATCGCCTCAGCCCATGCAAGGTACGCAGGTTGATTTTGCAGACCATCTGATCGGCGTCACACCCATGCCGCGGCCTTGACACCCTTGCCCTCCCCCTGTTTCGCAAAAATCCTCCCTGCCCACTTTACTGTATATAAGACCAGTATATACTGGATGCATACACAGTAATGTTGACCCATACAGGATGAGACCATGCTGACCCAGCTGACCGTCAACAACTTCGCCATCGTCAAGTTTCTCGAGCTCGATCTGCAACCGGGGATGACCTGCATCACCGGGGAGACCGGGGCGGGCAAATCCATCGCCATTGATGCTCTGGGGCTGTGCCTGGGGGAGCGCGCCGAAGCCAGCATGGTGCGCCCGGGCAGCGACAAGACCGAGGTGAGTGCCCGCTTCCTGCTGGAGGGTAATCCTGCCGCCCGGGCCTGGCTCGCCACCAACGAGCTTGAAAATGACGGTGAGTGCATCGTCCGGCGAGTACTGTCTGCCGAGGGGCGCTCTCGCAGCTATATCAACGGGGTTCCCGTCCCCCTCGCCCAGCTCAGGAACCTGGGTCAACTGCTGGTCAATGTCCACGGTCAGCACGCTCACCAGATGCTGCTCAAACCCGATTACCAGCTCGCCCTGCTGGACGGCTACGCCGGTCATCATCTGCTCCTCGACGATGTTCGCCGTCACTACCAGCAGTGGCGCCAGTTGCAAAACGAGCTCAACCGGCTCAAGGCCGAGCAGCAGCAGCGGGAAGCCCGCCGTCAACTCATCGAATACCAGGTGCAGGAGCTGGACGAATTTGCCCTTCAGCCGGGGGAGTTTGAAGAGATTGAAGAGGAGCATCAGCGGCTCGCCAATGGCACCGAGCTGATGCAGGAGTGCGGGTATTGCCTCGATCTGCTCTATGACAATGAAGAGACCACCATCGCCGGTCTGCTGCAGACGGCGGTGGACAGAGCCGAGACCCTGGTCGGCATGGACAGCCGGCTTGGCAACGTGCTCGGCATGCTCAACGAAGCCCTGATCGGCGTACAGGAGAGCCACAGCGAGCTGCGCAGCTATCTCGACCGGCTGGAACTGGATCCAGAGCGCTTCAACGAGCTGGAGAGCCGCCTCTCCAAGGCCATCAACCTGGCACGCAAGCACCATGTCAAACCGGCGGAGCTGGCCCACTACCATCAGGAGCTGGCCGCCGATCTGGCCCGCCTCAACTCCGACGAGGAGCGCCTCGAGGGGATGGAGGACGAGCTGGCCTCGGCCCGCCAGGCCTTCGTGCAGGCCGCCGAGGCCCTGAGCCAGAGCCGCCAGCGCTATGCCGAGGAGCTGGGCGCGAAGGTAAGCGCCAGCATGCACGAACTGGCGATGCCAGATGGCCGCTTCGCCATCGAGGTGCGACCCGATGCCCAGAGCAGCCTCTCGCCCCTTGGCATCGATCGGGTGGAGTTCATGGTCACCACCAACCCGGGTCAGCCCATCCAACCCCTTGGCAAGGTGGCTTCCGGCGGCGAGCTGTCGCGTATCAGCCTCGCCATCGTGGTGATCAGTGCACGCAAGATCTCCACCCCGACCCTTATCTTCGACGAAGTGGATGTGGGGATCAGCGGCCCGACCGCCGCCGTGGTGGGCCGCCTGTTGCGCCAGCTCGGCGAATCCACCCAGGTGATGGTGGTCACCCACCTGCCCCAGGTGGCAGGTAAGGGTCACCAGCACATGGTGGTGAGCAAACACACCGACGGCAAGACAACGGAAACCCAGATGCAGGCGCTTACCCCGGGTGCCCGGCTCAACGAACTGGCCCGCCTGTTGGGGGGCGATCAGATCACCGACAACACCCTGGCCAATGCCCGTGAGTTGCTCGCAAGCTGACCACGGGGCGGACGGGATGCCCTCCCGTCCATGTCGGCCCTTTCAGATTGACCGAGTCATCATCGCGCTGGCTAGCTGAAACCTCTTGCCGACGGCGCCGGCCTGGTTGGCCCATGCCGTGAGCCACAAGAAAGAGGGGGAGCCCGGGCTAATCCGCGGCACGTGTCTTGATGCTCAGTCTGAACCTGCCAGCCTGGTCATCACCCAGTCGGGTTTTCATCGCCATGGTCAGGACGCCACTCATCTTCGTTGCACTCATTCACATTTCGAACGGACACATCCCTTCATTTTCCATTCAACTCAGTCTGTTATGATGATGTAAACGGACTCGGTACCTTCAGTTGCCATCGACAGAAGGTGACGCTTGATGCAAACACACCGGGTTCGTTTGAGCTGACATTTCGCGGGAAGGGAGGATGGGAGCGCGCTTCCGCTGTCTGACCCGCACCTGCCAAGGAGAACTGCTTATGAGCCCGACCAATATTGTGCTGTTGCTGGAAGGCAAGGATTACGAGCAGGAGACACTGGCCAAGGCGAGCCGTCTGGCACAAGGGCTGGGCGCCAACCTGACCTTGTTGCACCTGACCCACAGCAGCAAGACCCGTCGCAATAGTCTGTCCCTGTCACAAGAGGAGCGCAGCGCCCAGGGCACCCTGGATGCCAAGGCGATCATCAGTGAACTCATCACCCAGCTGTCTCATCCGGTGGATTACCAGTGTCTGGTGGTGGATGACGTGGTGCCGGATCTCCAGCGCTGGCTGACCGCCCACCCCGCCGATCTCTTGCTGGTCGGCAGCCGTCATCACTGGATGGAGGGCTCGCTGGCCCGCCTGCTCCTCTACAAACTGCCCCTCGATATCCAGATCTGCCACGAGCCTCACGCCGCCTTGCTCAAAGCCGTCGGTTGATGCCACAAGACCCGCTCCCTGAGCGGGTCTTCTTGTTTCTGACGCCCGCCGTCATCCTCCCCCAGCTTGACCTCCTCCACTGCGTCAACGCCAGAACCACACGATTTCTTACACATTGCTCGCTTCTTTTTGAGGGCCATTTGCTGCACGATATGGCCCTTGCACGCCTTCGCTCGTTTCGTTCAGGTGATAAATGAAAGCTCTTCGAAAACCCGGCAAGCTCGCCCTGCTCGCCCTTGTGCTGATCCCTCTCGTCACCTGGCTGGCCTGGCCAGGCAACACACCGGACCCGGTACTGACCGCAACGGTAACCCGCCAGGATGTGGAGCAGACGGTGCTCGCCAGTGGCGTACTGCAGGCCATCGAGCAGGTGGATGTGGGTGCCCAGGTCTCGGGTCAGGTCACCTATCTCGCGGTGGAAGCGGGTCAACAGGTCAAACAAGGAGAGTTGCTGGCGGAGATCGATCCCCTGATCGCCCAGAACAACCTCAAGACCGCCGAAGCTGAGCTGGCCAGCCGCCGCGCCCAGCTCAAGATCAAGCAGGCACAACTCAAACAGAACGAGCTTGCCTGGCGCCGCCAGCAGCAGATGTTTCGGCAGGAAGCGAGCTCTCGTGCGGATCTGGAGAGCGCCGAAGCCCAGCTTGCCGTCACCCGGGCCGAGCTGCAAAGCGCCCAGGCCGACATCGACAACGCCATCATCAAGATGGAGCGCGCCAAGACGGAGCTCGGCTACAACCGCATTCAGGCCCCCATGGATGGTACCGTCGTCTCCATCGTCACCCGGCAGGGGCAGACCCTGGCCGCCAGCCAGACGGTACCGACCCTGCTCAAGCTCGCCAATCTCGACACCATGACGGTCAAGGCCCAGATCTCCGAAGCGGACGTCACCCGTGTCAAGGCGGGCATGCCGGTCTATTTCACCCTGATAGGGGATCCGGATACTCGCTACCACGGTACCCTTCGCACGGTCGAGCTGGCCCCCACCAACATCAATGAGCAGACGGCCAGCACCACGGCCACCAACAATGCGGCCATCTACTACTATGCCCTGTTCGATGTGCCCAACCCCGGCCATCAGTTGAGGGTCGCCATGACGACCCAGGTCACCATCGTGCTCGGCGAGCGCAAGCAGGTACTGGCCATTCCCCAGACCGCCCTCGGCAAGAAGACTGGCGACAACGAGTACGAGGTCCGCCTGCTCAAGGCGGGGGACCAGAGAGAGAGCCGCCGCATCAAGACCGGCATGAAGGATGACATCAAGATTGAGGTGGTGAGCGGCCTGACCGAGCATGAGAAGGTGATCCTGGAGCAGGGCAAGCCGGCCCTGCACGATGAAGGGGAGATGGAGCCGTGAGCGAGCCCCTGATCCGTCTCAAGTGCATCGAGCGGCGCTACCAGAGCGGAGAGCACGAAGTGACCGTGCTGCACCCGCTGGATCTCGCCATCGATGCCGGGGAGATGGTGGCCATCGTCGGCGCCTCCGGCTCCGGCAAATCGACCCTGATGAACCTGCTGGGCTGCCTAGATCGCCCGAGCGGCGGCCAGTATCTGTTTCGCGGCCAAGACACCGCGACCCTGGATGCCCTCTCCCTGGCACGGCTGCGCTGCCACCACTTCGGCTTCATCTTCCAGCGCTATCACCTGCTGCCCCATCTGGATGCGGCCGCCAACGTGGAGATCCCCGCCATCTATGCCGGCACTGCCCGCCTTGATCGCCAGGCCCGAGCCCGCACCTTGCTGACCCGTCTGGGACTGCAGGATCGCAGCCACCACAGACCCGGCCAGCTCTCCGGCGGTCAGCAGCAGCGGGTCAGTATTGCCCGGGCGCTCGCCAACGGCGGCGAGGTGATCCTGGCGGACGAACCCACCGGCGCTCTCGACAGCCAAAGCGGCAAGGAGGTGATGACCATCCTCAAGGAGCTGCACGCCCAGGGCCACACCATCATTCTGGTGACCCACGACATGGCGGTGGCAAGCCATGCGGATCGCATCATCACCCTGCGTGACGGGCGGGTAGTGGAGGACAGCGGCCATCGGGCGACCGATGACAACGCAGCCTCCCCCTCCCCATCCGGGGCGCCAGCCCACCCGCAGCCAGGTGACGGCAGCCAGCTGGCCCCTCCCCCTGTCGGGCAAGATGCACGGGGCACAGGCGCCGCCGTCCGCACCGCAAGCCGGGGCTGGGATCGCTACCGGGAGGCGGGGCGCATGGCCCTGCACGCCATGCTGGCCCATCGCATGCGCACCTTCCTCACCATGCTCGGCATCATCATCGGCATCGCCGCCGTGGTCAGCGTGGTGGCGCTGGGTCAGGGGGCGCGCGCCAAGGTGATCGACGACATCAACGCCATGGGCACCAACACCATCGACATCTTCCCCGGCAAGGACTGGGGAGACGAGAAGGCCGCCAGCATCCAGACCTTGAACGAGCGGGATCTCGACGCGCTGCTCGGCCAGCCCTATCTGGAGGGGGCCAGCCCACAGATAGCGACGTCGGGCCAGCTTCGCTATCGCAACAAGACCAGCAGCGGCAGCGTGATCGGGGTCGGCAACGACTTTTTCCGGGTCAAGGGGATGACGCTCACCCAGGGGCGCCTGCTCGATGAGCGGGACATTCGAAACCGGACGGCAGTCGCCGTGGTGGATGGCAAGACCATAGAGAGCCTGCTCGGCAAGGTGGACCCGGTCGGCCAGGTGGTGCTGGTCGGCACCCTGCCGGTGCGCATCGTGGGGGTGGTCACCCAGGAGACCGGCTTTGGCCGCAGCAGCCAGTCGGTCAATGTCTGGCTCCCCTACAGCGCCGTCATGAGCCGTCTCCTCTCCCAGCAGCACTTCACCCAGATCACCATCCGGGTCAAGGACGGCGTCCAGCCCGCCCTGGCCGAGCAGGCGGCAGTCGCCCTGCTCACCCAGCGCCACGGCGTGAAGGACTTCTTCATCTTCAGCAGCGACAGTATCGTCAAATCGGTGGAGAAGACCACCGCCACCCTGACACTGCTGGTCTCCGCCATCGCGGTGATCTCCCTCATCGTCGGCGGCGTCGGCGTGATGAACATCATGCTGGTCTCGGTGGTGGAGCGTACCCGGGAGATAGGGATCCGCATCGCCGTCGGCGCCCGCCAGTCCGACATATTGCAGCAGTTCCTCATCGAGGCGGTGATGGTCAGCCTGCTGGGGGGGCTGCTCGGTATCGGCCTCGCCCTGCTCATCGGCGCTCTCTTCTCCCTGCTCGTGGAAAGCTTCCAGATGCGCTTCTCGCTCTTCTCCATCCTGATGGCCTTCGGGTGCTCCTCCCTCATCGGGATCCTGTTTGGTTACCTGCCCGCCCGCAATGCGGCCAGGCTCGATCCGGTGGAGGCACTGGCGAGGGAATGACGATGCACAACCTATCAAGGCTCGGGCTAAGCCTGATGCTCACCGCCAGCCTCGGTGCCTGCAGCCAGCAGAGCACCTATCACAGACCCGATCTCGACGTGGCGCCAGCATGGCAGCAGGAGAGCCGTGGTCTCACCGTGCAGCAGGCTGGCCCCTGGTGGCAGGGATTCCAGGATCCCGCGCTCGATCGCCTGGTCGAGGCGGTGCTGGCCGCCAACCCGGACATGCGGGTGGCCGGGCTCAAGCTCAAGAACGCCCTGCTCGGCGCCGATCTGGCTGACACCAACCTCACCCCCTCGGTCAGCGCCAATCTCGGGGCCAGCGGCACCAAGAACATGAAAGATGGCAGCGCCAGCAGCAACCTGGGCCCCTCCCTCAACCTCAGCTACGAAGTGGATCTCTGGGGCAGACTGGCCGCGGCAAGGGATCAGGCGAGCTGGGAGGCACAAGCCAGCGAACAGGATCTGGCCGCCACCCGATTGCTGCTCATCGGCAAGACCCTGGAGCAATACTGGCAACTGGCCTACCTCGGCTCGGCCATTACCCTGGGCACCCAGCAACTGGCCAATCTGGAGCGCATTGAACGCCTGACCCGCGCCAAATACGAGGCGGGCGCCGTGACTCGACTCGATCTGGTACAGGCCAGCCAGCAGAAGGCAGGCAAGCAGGCGGAGCTCACCACCCTCACCCAGCAGCGGGCACAGGCGGGCAATGCTCTTCGCCTGCTGCTGGGCCGCAGCAGCGGGCCGCTCGCTGACGCTCCCGACGCCCTGGTAATGGGCCCGATCCCGTCCCTGGCGGCCGGCATTCCCGCCGATGTGCTGGCCCGGCGGCCCGATGTGCGCGCCGCCGAACTCAGGCTGCGCAAGACTCTCGCGAGGGGAGACGAGATCCGCACCGGCTTTTATCCCACCCTGAGCCTGACCGGCGGTGCCAGCACCACCTCGGATACCCTGACCCAGGTGCTGCAAAATCCGGTTGGCACCCTGGGCGCCACGCTGGCGCTCCCTTTCCTCGAGTACAACAAGACCCGGCTCTCCATCGCCAGCGCCGACATCGACTACCAGATTGCCGAAACCGAATTTCGCAAGCAGCTCTATACCGCGCTGCTGGAAGTGGAGGATGGCCTGGCCGCCCGTCAGCAAGGGGAACAGCGGCTGCGCTATCTGGAGCAGCAGAGGGCCTATGCCCGGGAGGCCGAAAGGCTCGCAAGCGCCCGTTTCCTGGCCGGAGCCACCGGGGTGCAACCCTGGCTGGATGAGCAGAACCGCCTGTGGGATGCCGAGCTCGCTCTGCTGGCACAGCAGCAGGCCCAGCTCAACAACATGGCAGGCATTTATCGGGCGCTGGGGGGAAGCGATCGATCCTGACCCAGGCAAAGAGTGTGGGATCGCGATGGACATCCCGAGGAGGTCAATCGCGACCCATTCTTCCCACAAACCAATTGATAATAGTTTTCATTTCATCAAGAATGGGCGCCATCATCAGCCAGGAGTATGCCCATGTCTCAACCCGCCCCGGCCAATCGCCCCCGCCTGCTCACCGTCAAGCATGTTCAGGATGTGAGCCCGCACCTGCGCCGAATCTGCCTGACCAGCCCCGAGCTTGTGGACTACCCCTTCAGCTGTGGCGGTGCTCATGTCAAGATCATGCTGCCCCGACCGGGTCAGCGCGAGATAGTGTTGCCCACCCCCACCGACAAGGGGCCTCGCTGGCTCGATCCCGCCCAGAAACCCGTCATTCGCACCTTCACCATACGCGCATTTCGCCGGGAGGCGCTGGAGCTCGACATCGACTTCGCCCTGCACGGCGAGGCCGGCCCCGCCAGTCGTTTCGCCCTGCACGCCAAACCGGGTGACAAGCTCGCCATCTCGGGCCCGGGCGGTCCCGACCCCATGCTGCAAATGGCCGAGCACTATTACATGGCGGGGGATCTCACCGCCCTGCCCGCCATCAGCGCCATGGTGGAGGTGATGCCGGCCCATGCCCTCGGCCATATCGCCCTGCTGGTCCCCCATCAGGACGACGTGCAGGATCTGTCGCTGCCGGCCGGCGTCGACCTGCGCTGGTTCGTGGGCAATCCGGAGCAGGCCGCGACCTTGGTGGCGCATTTCACCGCCCAGCCCATGGTCGCCGAGGGGAGCTATTTCTGGTTTGGCGGGGAAGAGAGCCTGGTCATGCCGCTGCGCCGCCACGTCAGACGCGCCCTGGATGCCGAGCGCCAGCGGGTCTACGCAGTCCCCTACTGGCGCAGCGGCAAGGATGAAGACGCCTACCATCAGGACAGGCACGCCGTGATGGACAGCTGATCCCCTCTTTATCTTGTGACTGGCGGGCTTCTTCCCTCGGGGAAGCGGCCTGCTTTTGCTGCGGTTCCCCCGCCATCGTTCTTTCTCCCCCCATCTTCGCCTGGCGATTTCATTGCACTTGCATTTGAGACAAACACCAAGATAATGACAATCATTCTCAACAACTGCGATGAGCCGTGAATCTGTCTGCTCCCAACAGGATGCCGCATACGGGTTCCCCATCGCACACATGCACAGCAAGGTAACTCCAGATGGCAGTTTTGAATTCGGTCATGCGCGCCTTCGCCATAGAGGCGCTACCCACCCCTGCCGAGCTGCTGGCGCAGCACCCCTGTCCGGCCGACATGGCCCGGCACATCGACAACCAGCGCCATCAGGCACGCCGGATCCTGGCAGGTGAAGACGATCGCCTGCTGGTCGTGATTGGCCCCTGCTCCATCCATGATCCCGTCGCGGCCCTGGACTATGCCGGACGGCTGGCACGACTCGCCACCGCCTATGAAGACAGCCTTCAGATAGTCATGCGAGCCTATTTTGAAAAGCCGCGCACCACGGTGGGCTGGAAGGGGCTGGTCTTCGATCCGCACCTGGACGGCAGCAACGACATCAATCGGGGATTGCATCTGGCACGCCAGGTGCTGCTCGACATCAATGGACTGGGGCTCGCCACCGCCACCGAATTCCTCGACACCACCAGCTTTCTCTATCTCGCCGATCTCGTCAGCTGGGGCGCCATCGGGGCACGCACCACGGAGTCTCAGGTCCACCGGCAATTGGCCTCCGCACTGCCCTGCCCCGTGGGATTCAAGAACGGTACGGACGGCAATATCCGGGTCGCCATCGATGCCATCCAGGCCAGTACCGCCTCCCATCTCTTCACCGCCCCCGGCAGCCAGGGCGGCATGGTAGTGATCAAGAGCGAAGGCAATCCCGACGGCCATATCATTCTGCGTGGCGGCACCCTGCCCAACTACCACCAGAGCGATGTGGCGGAGGCAGCAGACCGCCTCACCCGCCAGGGACTCCCCCCTCGCCTGATGGTGGATTGCAGCCATGGCAACAGCCAGAAGCTGCACACGAACCAGCTGAAGGTCGCCAAAGAGCTCTGTCGCCAGCTGAGCGAAGGGAGCCAAGCCGTCGCCGCCGTCATGGTCGAGAGCTTCTTGCTGGGAGGAAACCAGAAACCGGCTCCTCTGGGTGAACTGCAATACGGTCTGTCAGTGACCGATGCCTGCCTCTGCTGGGAAGAGAGTGAACACCTGCTTGCCATGCTGGCAGAGGCGGTCCAGGCCCGTCGCCGCACCCGGAGAAAATACACACACGCCGTTCAGTCTGAACTCGGACAACCCGTCATCTAGCATTCGGTTTATTTGTTTGCCACCAATCCGTGTCTGCCTCATCCGCACATTGTCCGGCATCGTGCGGATATATCGCAGAAGAGCGGTGTCAAACAGACCATAAATAGAGGGGATAAATTAATAGGCGGTGGGCGTCATGCATCAGCATGAAAAAGAGACGGGCCGCTCAGGCATACAGATGAGGATCCACCGCCGCTATTTCATTCTGTCACAGCAGGTATCCATGATCGTTTCTCACAAGGGACGAAGAAACACGGGCTGTATGAGTCCTCAGTGCGTATAAGTGGCGAGGTGGCGTGGAAGATGATGCGCCAACTTTATTGGGCACATGATGGTTATGGCTATTCCAGACGAGGCTCTCCAATTAACCGGGGTAACCTGCGCAATTGGGTTTTACTGCGACATCCTCTGAACCCTGAAAATAACAATGCCGCCCTGCAGGCGGCATTATCGAGATCCGGATCCGGCGATCAGATCAGGAAATCGTTCAGATCCTTGCCCAGCGCAACTTGCTCGGCGATGGCCTTGGGCATACGACCCTGACCGGTCCAGGTCTTCTCCTGACCGTCTTCCTGGTACTTGTATTTCGCAGGACGGGGAGCACGCTTGCTCTTGGTGGTGCCCGCCGCAGCCGGAGCCGCCACGCTGCCGATCAGCTCACGGGGATCGATACCAGCCTGTTGCAGCATTTCGGTGAATTCATTCAGTTTGCGCTGACGCTCTTCCTGTTCGGCACGTTCCTGTTCAACGGACTCGGCACGCTCGTTATATACCAGGTCAAACTTTTCTTTCGCTTCTTGCAGTTGCTCAAACGGCAGTTCACGAATGGCAGCGCGCAAGCTGCGAATGTTCAGCAGAACCTTCAGAAACTCGTTCATTACTTCCTCACAGAATTATTTTTGTATGTCACAGGGATAACACGATTTGAGAATAGCATGCCCATTGGATAACAACATAATGTTTTTATACCATCCGGCAAAGCGCTGACACCATATGGACATTATTCACCGTGGTTAATTCCCTGCCTGATACTTATTGGGAATACTCTCACAGACTTTATTTCCTATTTTCCCCGGTTAATCTCAGGCTCACCTCATCCGTTGCTCACGCTGTTATCTCTTACCCGCGTCGCTCTGCGCCAAGTCATTTAGCAGCAGTGCTGGCCCTTATTGTACAAATAGTGCGCTCATGGCCATGACCTTCGCAGACAATAAACCAAGTCCCGTGTCAGGATGCCCCTTGCGCCTGATCCTGTATCCAGCGGATGAATGCCTGGATCTTGGGACACTGGCGATGAGGGAGGGTCGCCAGGTAATAACGCGGCTCGCAGCGCACCGCCATATCCGGGAAGGGCATCACCAGCGCTCCGCTCGCCAGCGCCTGGCTTGCCAGTTGCCTGCGCCCCATGGCGACACCGGCGTGGTGGGTGGCGGCAAGGATCGCCAGATCCGCCCGATCAAATCCCATGTGCGACGCGCAAGCCTCCAGGGAGAGATGCCAGTGGCTCCCCCAGGTGCGCCACTCGTCGCTGTCGGTGTCCAGGCCCCAGGCCTGCCTGTCATGGAGCAGGCGGCACTGCTGCAGATTCCCCACCTCCCCCATCAGACCGTGGTCGCTGGCGTATTGAGGGCTGCACACCGGCACCATGAATTCATCCATCAGGGGGTGAATGGCCAGGCCCGTCGGGGTTCTGGCATCGAAGTTGAGGGTCAAGTCGATGCCGTAGCCGTGCAGGTTTATATGCTCGTTGCCCGTCAGCAGGTTGAGCTCGATGTGAGGATGCAGGCGGGAAAAATCGGCGAGCCTTGGCACCAGCCAGCACTGGGCGATGGAGGGGCGCGAGTGCAGCGTCAGGGATCCCGACAGCGCCTGCTCTCTGATCTCCAGCACCTCCTGATTGATGAACTCCAGGGAGGAGGTGAGCGCCCAGAAGATGCGCTGCCCCTCCGTGGTCAAGGCTACCTTGCGGTGAAAGCGCTGGAACAGCAAAAACCCGAGCGCCTCTTCCAGGGCCGAGATGCGGTGGCTCACCGCGCTTGGGCTCAAGGAGAGCTCGTCGGCGGCGAGCGCAAAGGAGCCGTGGCGGGCCGCCGCCTCGAAGGTGTGGAGCCTGGCGAGCTGATGACTGCTGAGCAGCTTGCTCCTCACCCCCGGGTGCTCATCGCGTTGCATGGTTGGGCCTCCCTCTCTTTTATCTGGCGGATGATACCAGAAGGGCGAGGTTTGCATTCACCAGGAAGACTCAAGTCACCCATATTCGAAGACACAGCAGGGTAAATGGCCATTTGCATCAACTGGGCTCACCCAAGTCACGCGTTTTATCATTTGTCACGGCAACGCTGGCGCCGTTCAATGGGATGATTCCGTCACCACCCCGCGAGGCTTTCATGACACACACCGACATTGCCGGGCTCATCGCCCGCTTTCCCCTGCTCGAACCGCTGATCGCCCTCACCCCTGTGACCTGGTTCAATCCGGGGGCCACCTCCCTCGCGGAAGGATTGCCCCATGTGGGGCTCACCCGGCACGATGTGGCCGCCGCCTCCGCCCGGCTCGCCCGCTTCGCCCCCTACCTGTGCGAGGCCTTCCCCGAAACCCGCGCCAGCCACGGCATCATCGAGTCCGGGATCGCCGCCATCCCGACCCTGCAGGGGACCCTCAATGCGCGCTACGGCGTCGAACTCACCGGCAGGTTGCTGCTCAAAGAAGACAGCCATCTGCCCATCTCCGGCTCCATCAAGGCGCGCGGCGGCATCCACGAGGTGCTGGCCCATGCCGAACACCTGGCCATCCAGGCTGGGCTGCTGCGCGAGACGGATGACTATCGCACGTTGTTCTCGGACGAGTTCCGCCACTTCTTCAGCCAATACAGCATCGCGGTGGGGTCGACCGGCAACCTCGGCCTCTCCATCGGCATCATGAGCGCCCGCCTCGGCTTTCGCGTCACCGTCCACATGTCCGCCGATGCGCGGGAGTGGAAGAAGAAAAAGTTGCGCCAACATGGCGCCATCGTCGTGGAATACGCCGAGGATTACGGGGTGGCGGTGGAGCAGGGACGCAAGGAGGCCGAACGTGATCCCGCCTGCTTCTTCATCGATGACGAGCACTCCCGCACCCTGTTCCTCGGCTATGCGGTGGCAGGCGAGCGGGTGAAAAAGCAGTTCGACGAGATGGGCATCAGGGTGGACGCCGACCATCCGCTCTTCGTCTACCTACCCTGCGGCGTCGGCGGTGGCCCCGGCGGGGTGGCCTTTGGTCTCAAGCTGGCGTTTGGGGACAACGTGCACTGCTTCTTCGCCGAACCTACCCACTCCCCCTGCATGCTGCTCGGGGTCCACACCGGGTTGCACGATGCCATTGCGGTGCAAGACCTTGGCATCGACAACCTCACCGCCGCCGACGGCCTCGCGGTGGGACGCGCCTCCGGTTTTGTCGGCCGTGCCATGGAACGCCTGCTTGCGGGCTTCTACACCCTGAGCGATCAGGAGATGTACGACCTGCTGGGGCTCCTGGCCCGGGATGAAGAGATCCGGCTCGAGCCCTCGGCACTGGCGGGCATGGCAGGCCCCTAGCGAGTGGCCACCAACCTTGAGTGGCAGAGTGGGCAGGGACTGGATGCTGCCAAGATGGCCGGGGCCACCCACCTGGTGTGGGCCACCGGCGGCGGCATGGTGCCCGCCGAGGAGATGGAAAAATACCTGGCCTGCGCCCGGATCTGATCTTTTTTTCGCCCCCATGACCCGCCGACCTGGCGGGTTTTTCTGCTGCGAGATCAGCAAGATGGCACCTCAGTCCTCGCCACCATGACACAGACGGCCAGACTGCTGGACAGCCTGATTTGTCATCCAGCCCCACTGACTGGTTATTTTGTGATACGATAGAGACCGTTTTTTGACATCTGCGCCCCGTTGTCCCCTTTTTCCGGTGAGATAACCACCGGATCCGGCGACCAACACCTGCCGGGCGCAGCACAACATGTGCCCAGTTCGAATCGCTCCTGCGCGACCTTGACGCCAGGAGCACTCCCCTCTGGGCACCTTAGATAAGGAGATCGGGCGATGAAACAATATCAAAGCTGGTTGGGACAATATCTGATGAGCCGCCGTGACGGAGACCACGCCATGGCATCCGAGCTCGCCAGCTCCATCTGCGAATTCTGGCAGGCCCGTGGAAATGAGGCCGAGACCAGCAAATGGCAGCAGATCTACGAGCAGCACGTGGAAAAAACCACCTGACGACCTGCTCTCCTCCATAAAAAAACCGGCGCTCATGGCGCCGGTTTTGCATTTCAACGACCCGGATCACATCTGGTCGATCATGTCCTGGGCGAACTGGGAGCAGGAACGCAGGGTGGCCCCTTCCATCAGACGCTCGAAGTCATAGGTGACGGTCTTGTTGGCGATGGCCGCTTCCATCCCCTTGACGATGAGGTCAGCCGCCTCGGTCCAGCCCAGGTGGCGCAGCATCATCTCGGCAGAGAGGATGAGGGAGCCCGGGTTGACCTTGTCCTGACCGGCATATTTCGGCGCGGTGCCGTGGGTGGCTTCGAACAGGGCGACGCCATCGCCGATGTTGGCGCCCGGGGCGATGCCGATGCCGCCGACCTGGGCCGCCAGCGCGTCGGAGATGTAGTCGCCGTTGAGGTTCATACAGGCAATGACGTCATACTCGGCCGGACGCAGCAGGATCTGTTGCAGGAAGGCATCGGCGATGACGTCCTTGACCACGATGGTCTTGCCGGTTTTCGGGTTCTTGAAGGAGCACCAGGGGCCGCCGTCGATGAGCTGGGCATCGTACTCTTTCTGGGCCAGGGCATAGCCCCAATCCTTGAAGGCACCCTCGGTGAACTTCATGATGTTGCCCTTGTGCACCAGGGTCACGGAGTCGCGATCGTTGTCGATGGCGTACTCGATGGCGGCACGGACCAGACGCTCGGTACCGGCCTTGGACATGGGCTTGATGCCGATGCCGCAGGACTCGGGGAAGCGAATTTTCTTCACGCCCATCTCGTTTTGCAGGAAAGCGATCACCTTCTTGGCTTCATCGCTGTCTGCCTTCCACTCGATGCCGGCGTAGATGTCTTCGGCGTTCTCGCGGAAGATCACCATGTCGGTCAGCTCGGGGTGCTTGACCGGGCTCGGGGTCCCTTCGTAGTAACGGACCGGGCGCAGGCAGACGTAGAGGTCCAGCTCCTGGCGCAGGGCCACGTTGAGGGAGCGAATACCGCCGCCGACCGGGGTGGTCAGCGGGCCCTTGATGGCCACGCAGTATTCACGAATGAAATCCAGGGTTTCGGCCGGCAGCCAGGCACCTTCGCCATAGACATGAGTCGACTTCTCGCCGGTATAGATCTCCATCCAGGCGATCTTGCGCTCGCCTTTGTAGGCTTTCTCGACCGCAGCATTCACCACATTCAACATGGCCGGGGTCACGTCCACACCGATACCATCCCCTTCGATAAACGGAATGATGGGGTTGTGGGGAACCTGCAGCTTGCCGCTGGCATCGACTGTGATTTTCTGGCCCTGGGTCGGGATAACTACTTTGCTTTCCATCGGCATCTCCTAACTTCCGTTTGTTATCAATCTGATCGTTGCGCGCGGCCATCTTAAGCCCATCCATTTGCATAATCAAATAGCGGGCGTGCATGTCAGACCATAGTCGGGGAGTGGATCACAGTGCGCCTGAGGATCCCCTCCTCCCTCGCCGCCCTCTGGTCCTGACGAGGCGCAGGCCCCGTCCATCCAGGCCTCTTCCTCTAGTGATGACAGCGTCTCCCTGCCCTCGCCGCCCCAAAGGCGCCATTCCCCCAAATCCCGTTCGCCTTTACATCGTCGTAACCCCTTTGGCGAGGCAAGGAGCGCCGGGGGACAGGCTGCCGGATCCGGACTAGGCTCTTTGCCAGTGCTCG
This sequence comes from Aeromonas sp. QDB14, assembly GCF_027707845.1. Lineage (NCBI taxonomy): Bacteria > Pseudomonadati > Pseudomonadota > Gammaproteobacteria > Aeromonadales > Aeromonadaceae > Aeromonas > Aeromonas sp. QDB14. Next base: position 55,999 of record NZ_JAPCJD010000027.1, read on the forward strand.
GGGCGCCCGGGGCGTGGCCGATCATGAAGAGAGCACGACAACAAGGAGAACACCATGTTTATCGTCACCAACCGGATGGTCAACGAGCAGGGCAAGACCCCCAGCGAGATCTTTGGCGAAAAACCCGCAGAGGGCCCCAACGAACTGCGCCTCGCCGAGGCCCGGCGTCAGGGCAAGCAGTGGCAGCTGGACCTGCTGCCGGATCAGATCACCGCCGAGATGGCCGCCAGCGTCGGCCTTGACCCCGACCTCCCCCACCCGGCCAGCGCCTATGTGGCGCGCAAGCTGCTGGAGCGCTGCGCCGGGACCGGCAGCACGGCCAAGCAGAAGCTCAAGACCGGCAAACACCTGCTGCTGTTCGTACACGGCTTCAACAACGATCTTGACGATGTGCTGGAACGGGCCGCGGGGCTCGAGGCCCGGTACGGCGTCGAGGTGCTCTGCTTCAGCTGGCCCGCCAATGGCGGCGGCGCCCGGGGCGTGCTGAGCTACAAGAGCGACAAGCGCGATGACCTAGCCTCGTTCGGGACCCTTGACCGGGTGCTGGAGAAGATGAAGGGGCTGCTCGACGAGTTCAACGGCCAGTATGTGACGCAACTGGAAGAGAAAGCCCAGAAGAAGTTCGCCGACAACGGCGAGGCCTGGGATCGCTACTTTGCCAAGGAGGTGAACAAGCGCTGCCCCTTCACCATCAACCTGCTGCTGCACAGCATGGGCAACTACCTGTTCAAGCACCTGCTGGGCAGCACCACCTACCACGCCAACCAGCTGCTGTTCGACAACATCATCATGGCCGCCGCCGACACCAACAACGAGCTTCACGCCCAGTGGGTCGATCGCATCCAGTGTCGCAACCGCCTCTACATCACCATCAATGAGCGCGATGGTGCCCTGATGGCATCGCGCATGAAGATGGGGGAGCAGCAAAAGGCGAGGCTCGGCCACTACACCCGGCGGCTGGATGCCAGAACGGCCACCTACGTGGACGTGACCAATCAGCCCCATGTGGGGGACTCTCACGCCTACTTTGAAGGGGATGCCCTCGCCAACGAGAAGGTGCTGCGCTTCTTCCACACCGTCTTCAACGGCGGCACCGGCGAGAGCGCGGAGCTGTTTCTTCAACGGCGGCACCGGCGAGAGCGCGGAGCTGTTCGATGCGGCCCAGAACCTCTATCGCCTCTAGCCACTGCGCAAAAAAAACCACCGCCCCGAACAGGGCGGTGGTTTTTCATTATGCGCTCACTTGGTGGCTACAAGGCCGCCAGGGGCTAGTGTTCTGCCGCTTCCGGCTGGGGCGCTTCGCTGCGCTCCCGTTGCAGTTCATCGACCCTGGCCTGCCATCTGTCCTGGGCCTGTTTTTGCCCCTGGGACTCGAATTCCTGGCGCATGGTATCGATTTTTTGGTCAAGTTTTTCCATCAGGATGTCTCCTTACATCTCGGGTTACACACTGGCTGACGGCACTGTTTGGCCAACCTGCTCACCCGATTGGACACCAGGTTTTCCCCAATTGTCCAACAAAATAAACGATTGATTATGCAAAAACCAATCTAGAAAATGGGTTAAAGCTCCTTATGAAACCCCATTATCCACCCTGAAAACGCCTGATAAAAACACTATTTTTACCATTGATATCAATATCTTGATATTTATCACTCGCTCAATGACGCCCTTGAGATCGGCATGACGAGTGTATGCACATTTTTTTTCACAAAAACTCCCCGATCTCCAGGTTTTGCGACCGGAAAGGCCCCCTTGTCCATCCAAAAATGCGATGGGTTATGACACAACCCATCTCTTTAATGGATAGATAATCCCCAACCCCGGCCCTGCGGCTTGCCAACCCGACCACCAGCAGGTTCGCTTGTTACCCATCCGGGCATATCCCGCCCCACTCCCGCCCCGATAAAATGAGGTTCATCGCGGCTTTCCGGGGAAGGCCGCCTTGATTTTCAGAAAAAAGTATTCTGAGTCCCTAAATCCATATGCC
>NZ_JAPCJD010000028.1:0-56014 GCF_027707845.1 Aeromonas sp. QDB14
GGAACCAGTGATTGGTTCCGGATTGTCCTACAGCAGAAGGATCGGTCAATGGATCCTTAACTGATCAGCATTGCGGCACTGGGCCGGCTTGGATGCGTGGGATGCCACTTAGTGGGCAGAGGCGCCGGAGGCACCGAGACCGGTCTGGGAGCGGACGAACTGCGGGAAGAACTTCGCATGCTCGTCGGAGGCTGCCTGGGACTTGTCGGTGACCGAGAAGAACCAGATCCCGGCGAAGGCCAGCCCCATGGAGAAGAGCGCCGGGTATTCGTAGGGGAAGATGGCCTGGGCATGACCCAGTACTTTCACCCAGACGGTGGGGCCCAGGATCATCAGGGTCACGGCGCTGATGAGACCGAGCCAGCCGCCATAGACGGCGCCACGGGTGGTCAGGCGGGACCAGAACATGGAGAGGAAGAGCACCGGGAAGTTGCAGCTCGCCGCGATGGAGAAGGCCAGGCCCACCATGAAGGCGATGTTCTGCTTCTCGAACAGGATGCCAAGGCCGATGGCGACCACACCCAGCACCAGGGTGGTCATCTTGGAGACACGCAGCTCGTCGGCCTCGTTGGCCTTGCCTTCCTTGATGACGCAGGCATAGAGGTCGTGAGAGACCGCTGAGGCCCCCGCCAGGGTCAGCCCGGCCACGACCGCCAGTATGGTGGCAAACGCCACGGCGGAGATGAAGCCCAGGAACAGGCTGCCACCCACGGCGTCGGCCAGATGGACGGCCGCCATGTTGGTGCCCCCCAGCAGGGCGCCGGTGGCGTCCTTGAAGTCCGGGTTGGTGCTGACCAGCAGGATGGCGCCAAAGCCGATGATGAAGGTGAGGATGTAGAAGTAGCCGATGAAGCCGGTGGCATAGAACACCGATTTACGGGCTTCCTTGGCATCGCTCACGGTAAAGAAGCGCATCAGGATGTGGGGCAGACCGGCGGTACCGAACATCAGGGCCAGCCCAAGGGAGATGGCGGAGATGGGGTCGGCGACTAGGCCGCCCGGGCTCATGATGGCCGCACCATTGGCATGCACCTTGACCGCTTCGCTGAACAGGGTACCGACGTCGAAGTTGACGGACTTCATCACCATGATGGCCATGAAGGAGGCACCGGAGAGCAGCATCACCGCCTTGATGATCTGTACCCAGGTGGTGGCCAGCATGCCGCCGAACAGCACGTAGAGCACCATCAGGATGCCGACCAGCACCACGGCCACATGGTATTGGAGGCCGAACAGCAGCTCGATGAGCTTGCCGGCACCGACCATCTGGGCGATGAGGTAGAGGGCGACCACCACCAGGGAGCCGCTGGCGGAGAGGCTGCGCACCGAGGTCTGCTTGAGGCGGTAGGAGGCCACGTCGGCAAAGGTGTACTTGCCGAGGTTGCGCAGCCGCTCCGCGATCAGGAACAGGATGATGGGCCAGCCCACCAGGAAGCCGATGGAGTAGATGAGACCGTCGTAGCCCGAGGTGTAGACCAGGGCAGAGATGCCGAGGAAGGAGGCGGCGGACATGTAGTCACCGGCGATGGCCAGACCGTTTTGGAAGCCGGTGATGCGCCCGCCGGCGGCGTAGTAGTCGGAAGCCGAGCGGTTGCGCTTGGAGGCCCAGTAGGTGATGAACAGGGTCGCGGCCACGAAGATCACGAACATCACGATGGCCGAGATATTGAGGGGTTGGCGTTGCACCTCGCCGCTGATGGCGTCGGCCGCCAGCAAGGGGGTGGAGATCAGACCTGCCAGCGGCAGCAGAAACTTGCCTTTCATGATTGCGCTCCCTTGAGGATCTTCTGGTTCAGTTCGTCGAACTCGCCGTTGGCACGAAATACGTAGATACCGGTCAGCACGAAGGCCGATACGATGAGACCAATCCCGACCGGGATGCCACGGGTGATGCTGGAGCCTTCGCTCAAGGGGGTGCCAAGCCAGCCCGGTGCAAAGGCGATGAGCAGGATGAACGCCAGGTAGAGCCCCAGCATCAGGATGGAGAGGGTCCAGGCAAAACGCTGGCGTTTGGCGACCAGTGTCTGGAAGTTGGGATCTTGCTGGATCCGAAGATACGGTTGCTGTTCCATTGCAGTTCTCCATGACAGTGAATGTCAGCGGTGGATGAGGGGTTCCCTACCGGACAGCACGGCTGTCCATGTAAGCAAAATGTGAATTAAATGTTATTTCCGAACAATTAGACTTTGGGATAAGCCAGCGGGCCGCCCTGATGCAGGCGTACAAAGACAAGGGCGGCGGTGACAGCATCGCTCAGGGCGTCGTGGGGGGGCAGGGCTGGCAGCGCCAGATGGCGACAGATCGCGGCCAGGTGCAGATCGATGGCGGCGTCGGGATAGCGGCGATAGAGGTGATCGTGATAGAGGCGGCTCACCTCGATGCCGCGCTGGGGCAGGGTGAGCCCCCACAGCCGTTGGCAGGCGAGGTTGAGAATGCGCAGGTCATAGGCGATGTGATACCCCACCAGCTCACGGGGGCCGATGAACTCCAGCAGCGCGCGCAGCGCGGGCTCCAGTGCCATTCCCTGTTGCAGATCCTGATGGCGCAGGCCGTGGATCACCACGGACCCGGCGCTCAGGCTGGCGGGAGCCTGGACCCGGATGGCAAGGGCATCGCCCGTCTCTATCCGGTTGCCCCGGATGCGCACCGCCCCGATGGAGACGATCTCCGCCAGCGCCGGATCCAGGCTGGTGGTCTCGAAGTCCAGCGCCACCCACTCGTCGCCAGCAGGGCGGGCAAAGAGCGGGGCAAACTCCCCCTCCCGAAACGTCCTGCCAAGCCAGCGGCGGCGCCAGTGCATCCACATCGCTATTGCCTAAGACGAAAGTGCAAGGTGAGCCATTGCTGGAACTTCTTCACCTGGTGCAGGGCATGGCGCAGCAGATCCCGCTCTGCGGGGCCGAGGTCGGCCACCCGCACCCGTCCGTCTCCCTCCTGCAACTGGCTGCGCAGCCGAAGCCGCATGAACAGCCGGAAGGCCTCCGCCAGATTGGTGCCATAGTCCCGGCTGAGGCGTCCCTGGCCCACCAGGGCCTCGATGCGCCCCGTGGTCGAGGTCTCCAGGATCCCCGCCTCCAGGGAGAGTACCCGGACGCCGTGGACCAGAGGGAAGAGGCCGCCCCGCTTGAGATCCAGCCCCTCCGGGGCTTGCTCCAGCCTGCCAAAGAGGGTGAGGGGGGCGTGAAAGGCGACGGCGGCCCTTGCCATCTCCGCCAGCAGATCCGGCCGGTCGGCGAGGCAGGCCCGCAGGTGACGGGCGACGGGGGCGAGCCGGGCGCGATCTCCCGTGATGGCCTGGGCATCTGCCAGGGTGGCGAGCCAGAGCAGATCCGCTTCGCTGGCGCGCACACAGGCCTGCTCTATCCCTTGCAGCCAGCCGCCAAGCGGCTTCACCCAGGCCGGGTTGTTGACCATCACCCTGCCCGGGCAAGGGGGATAACCCAGGTGCGCCAGCAGGGCGCTGAAGGCGGCCAGATCCGCCGACTGGGTGGGCCACGGCAGGCCATCCGGCAGGATCAGGGCATTGTCCTGATCGGTTTTCTGGATCTGTTCGCCACGCCCCTCCGACCCCAGCATCAGCAGGCACACCTGCTCTTGCTGCGCCGCGGGGATCACCAGGGAAAAGGCCTTGGCGATCAACTGCTCGTTGATGGTGGCGATGAGCTTCATCAGGAACAGGGTGTGGATCCCCTGGGCAAACAGGGAGCGAATGAGCTGCTGCTGCTCCCGGGCGACCGCCTCGAGGGCGGCCGGGGAGTCGGCGCGGGCGATGCGCAGGGTCAACACATGGGAGTGGGTGGAGAAGAGCCCGAGCACCTGGGTCAAATGCAGGATGCCTGCCACCTCCTGCCCCTGCCAGATGACCAGGCGCTTGATGCGGTGGCGGGTCATCAGCAGCAGGGCATCGAACAGATAGCTCCCCAGTGGCAGACCCGTCAGCGGGGTGGGGGTCAGCACCGCCAGCGGCGCACTGAGCGGCAATCCCTTGAGGGTGAGGGCGTGGAGCAGGGTCTTGCGGGTGGCCAGGCTCAGGCTGCCGTCTGCTCCGGGATAGAGCAGGCAGTCGGTGCCCCTGGCCACCATGGCCTCGGTGGCGGCCAGGAGCGAGAGGCTGCTTTCCACGATGAGCGGCGCCTGCAGATGGTCGGGAGCGATGCGGGTCAGGATGAACTCCGCCAGGTTCTGCTGCCCGAGCTGGCTGCGCCGCTCCTGCTCCCGCTGGCGCTCCGCCAGGGTGGCGGTGAAGTAGCGGGCGATATGGGGGTGCGCGTCGCACAGGGCCAGAAAGACGGGGCGGGGAATGAGCTGGCAGAGGGTATCTTCCAGGGCGGCGAAACGGTGGCGGCAGTGCCCGTCAAACTGGGCACGGACGTCGAACATGTCCCCCTCGCCATAGTCGCCAAAGGATTGATGGGGGGCAGACTCTTCCACGGCCCCCTTGATGATGAGGTAGAGCCCGGCGGGCTCCTCCCCGGCGTGCTGCACCGTCTGGCCCGCGCGAAAGTAGCAGATGCTGAGGTGCTGACCGAGCCGCTGGCGTGCCTCCTCGTCCAGGCCGTCGAACGGTGGACGGGCAAAATTGAACAGAAGTGACATGAGAGGCTCCACCGTGACCATGGGGCCAGTCTGACAAAGGCTCTACCACCGGGCCAGCCGACTTTAGTCGCAGGCCCGGGGCGGCCTCCCTGTACCTGCCCATAACACTCTGGTAACGTTGTGGTATGACCAGTTGAATCAAAAGGACGAAGACGGAGATGGAAAAGCCAAGGGTCAAATGGGTGTTTCAGGAGGGGATCGCCGAGGTGATGCTCTGCCGGGGGGACAAGCTCAACGCGCTGGATCGGGCCATGTTCGACGCCATCGACGAGACGCTGAACGCGCTATCCCGGCAAAAAGGGCTGCGGGCCGTGATCCTGCACGGGGAGGGGCGGGCGTTCTGCGCCGGGCTGGATGTGAAATCCATGCTGAGGCAGCCTGTGGCGGCGCTGGAGATCCTCAAGCGCGAGGCGGACGAGGCGACCAACCTGGCCCAGCGGGTGGCCTATGGCTGGCATCAACTGCCGGTGCCCGTGATTGCGGTGACCCAGGGGGTCTGTTTTGGCGGCGGCCTGCAAATAGCGCTCGGCGCCGATTTTCGCTTCAGCACCCCGGATTGCCGCTTCTCGGTGATGGAGATCAAGTGGGGCATCATCCCCGACATGAGCGGCAGCGTCACCCTGCGCAACCTGATGGGGATGGATACCGCCATGGAGCTTGCCATGAGCGGGCGCGAGCTGGAAGCCAGCGAAGCCAAGTCCCTCGGCCTGGTGAGCCGGGTGTGCGCGGATCCCCTGGAAGAGGCGCGGGCCTTTGCCCGGACCCTGATCACCAAGTCGCCGGATGCGCTGGCGGGGATCAAGCAGCTCTACACCCAGGCCTGGGCTCGCAGTGACGAGGCCATGCTCAAGGAAGAGACCCGGTTGCAGAGGCAGATCCTGGGGCGCCCCAACCAGTGGCGGGCGACCCTCAACAGCCTGTTTCGCTGGCGCCTGCCATTCGGACCGCGCCGCAACGCGCTTTGAACCCCTCACCCATCCAACACAAATGAAAATGGCAGCCGAAGCTGCCATTTTGCATTGTGCCGTCTGATTACTTGGCAACGGTATCCGGGTCCGCCTCGAAGGGGTGGCCGGTTTGCTCGCGCATCAGGTTTACTTCGGCGCGGTTTTCAATCCAGTAGTCCGCGTTCTTGATGCCGAGCTTTTCCGGGTGGAACACGGGATCCAGACCCTTGGCCAGCTGTGCCTCGTAGTCTTTCAGACAGGCGAAAGCCGGCTTTTGCAGCATCAGGATGGCACCGATGTTGAGCCAGGCCATCAGGCCGACCCCGATGTCACCCAGGCCCCAGGCCAGATCGGCGGTCTTGACGGTGCCGTAGACGGTGGCAGCCATCAGCGCAATCTTCAGCAGGAAGGTGAGCCAGGGGCGGTTAATCTTGCGGTTGACAAAAGCGATGTTGGTTTCGGCGATGTAGTAGTAGGCCACGATGGTGGTGAAGGCGAAGAAGAACAGGGCGATGGCGACGAAGTAGTTGCCAAAGCCTGGCATCATGCTCTCCATGGCGGTCTGCACATAGCCGGGGCCTGCCGCGATGCCGGCGATGCCGGTGTAGAGGGCGGCACCGTCCGGCCCCTGCACGTTGTACAGGCCAGTGATGAGCAGCATGAAGCCGGTGGCGGAGCAGACGAACAGGGTGTCGATATAGACGGAGAACGCCTGCACCAGGCCCTGCTTGGCCGGGTGGCTCACCGCCGCGGCGGAGGAGGCGTGGGGGCCAGTCCCCTGGGCGGCTTCGTTGGAGTAGACCCCGCGCTTGACACCCCACATGATGGCCAGACCCAGAATGGCGCCGAAGCCGGCTTCCATCCCGAAGGCACTCTTCCAGATGAGCAGGATCACGCCCGGCAGTTGGCCGATGTTCAGGGCGATGATGACGCAGGCCACGATGATGTAACCCAGCGCCATGAAGGGCACCACGGTACTGGCGAAATTGGCGATGCGTTTGACGCCGCCGAAGATGATGAAACCGAGCAGCAGCGCCAGACCGGCGGCGGTCACGTTGGGGTCGATGGCAAAGGCGGTCTGCAGGCTGGAGCCGATGGAGTTTGCCTGCACGCCCGGCAGCAGTACGCCGCAGGCGAAGATGGTGGCGATGGCGAAGGTCCAGGCATACCACTTCATGCCCAGGCCCTTCTCGATGTAGAAGGCCGGACCGCCGCGATATTCACCGTTGATCTTCTCCTTGTAGACCTGGCCCAGGGTGGACTCCACGAAGGCGGAGCTGGCGCCAAGGAAGGCGACCATCCACATCCAGAACAGGGCGCCCGGGCCGCCGAAGGTGATGGCAGTGGCCACACCGGCGATGTTGCCGGTACCGACGCGACCGGCCAGGGTCATGGAGAGTGCCTGGAAGGAGGAGACACCGGCATCGTTGCCCTTGCCCTGAAACATCAGGCGTATCATGCCTTTCAAGTGGCGCAGTTGCAGGAAACGGCTGCGCAGGGAGAAGTAGAGGCCTACCCCCAGACACAGATAGATGAGCGCTGGGCTCCAAATCACGCCATTGATGGCATTGACGATCTCATTCATGTACAACAACTCCTTTGTTGCGCTGTCTTGGCGAGGTCTATATGCCTCGCTCCCTTAACATTGAAATATGCGGTGACCAAGGGGGTCACTCAGGATTGTGCGGGACTTTCGACTGGTTAGTCCGCGGGATTTAACATATCGGTTTGTTCAGGGCCTTCCTAGTGAAAAGTGTTGTGGCTTTGTTAATTTGTGAATTGACATTAACAAATGGTGAATGGAACTGGACAAGATTCGGTACATACCGATCATCTGCCGCTTTGCCATGCCCAGAGGGCTGATTGAGGTAATGCAAATAGGAGGCCAGGAGTGGCAACAAGGGAAAACAGATACATCATTCGCCTCGCCGGGGAGGCGGATGGGGCCGGATTGACGGGGTTGTTTGCCCAGTTGGGCTACCCCAACCCTGACGGGGCGGTCAGCGCCAGGCTGGCCCAGCCCGATCCGGCGCGGGAGGTACTGGTAGCCCTGTGCGAGGGGATCCCGGTGGGGGTGCTGGTGTGGCACCACTTGCAACCCATGCACCTTGCACCAGCCTGGGGCCTGATCTCGGCGCTGGTTGTCGATGAGGGTGCAAGGGGCGGGGGCATCGGGGCCCTGCTGCTGGCGGCGGCAGAGCAGCGGGCGGCAGCCCTGGGGTGCGGCCAGCTGGAGCTCTCCAGCAGCCTCAAGCGCGAAGGGGCGCACCGATTTTATCTGGCGCAAGGGTATTGCGAGCGTCCGAAACGTTTTGTGAAAGCTGTCTGATTGGCAAGAGGAGTCTGTGTGTTCTGGTCCAGGTTGAAAGAGGTATTGGGTGGTGCATCTCCCCGGGAGCCTCGTCTCCCAGAAGAGCAGGAGTGGCGCGAGGCGCTGGCGGCGGTGCCCATCTTGCAGGGGCTTGAAGAAGAAGAGGCGCAGAGGCTGATGGAGCTGGCGCGCCATTTTCTCTCGCGCAAGACCCTCACCCAGATCGGGGTGGAACTGACGCCCCGCCAGCAGGGGGTGCTGGCCCTGCAGGCAGTGCTGCCCATCCTGCACCTGGGGTTCGATTGGTATCGAGGTTTCCACGAGGTGATCATCATCCCCGAGCCCGTGACCCGTCGTCAGGAGGTGCAGGACGAGTTCGGGCTGGTGAGCGAATTTGAAGAGGAGAACGCCGGTGAATCCTGGCCCCAGGGGCCACTGGTGCTGGCCTGGAGCGAATTGCAGCAGGACGGGGACTGGGACGGATTCAACCTGGTGATCCATGAGCTTGCCCACAAGCTCGACATGCTGGGAGGGGATGCGGACGGTGCACCGCCCCTGCCGCGGGGCATGGATCCCCAGCAATGGACCCGGGCGCTGCAAGGTGCGTTTGACGAGATGAACAATCAGTTGACCAGAGAGGAGGTGACCGAGATAGACCCCTACGCCGCCTCGCACCCCGCCGAATTCTTCGCGGTGTGCAGCGAGAGCTTCTTCACCGATCCGTTGCGTCTGCGTGCCGTCTACCCTGCGGTCTATGACCAGTTCGCCCGCTTCTACGGTCAGGATCCCGCTGCCCGCTACCCGGCCACCCGGTTGCTGGCCGGAGATCCCGGAGCGCAGGGCTGACCGGCACTGCGTCCGGGCGGCAGAAACACAAAAGGCACCCCTGAGGGTGCCTTTTTCGTGACAGCGATGTCGCCGGGTGCTTAGGCAGCGGCTTTGAGCTGGGCGGGAGCGGCTTTCTTCTGCTCGCCGATGGGCAGCACGGTGCGACCGAACTGCTCGTTGATCACGGTGGCCATGGCCAGGTAGATGGCGCTGGCGCCGCAGATGATGCCTTCGAAACCGGCGATGGTGCCGATCAGGGTACTGCCGGTGAAGTCACGGGCAGCCAGCAGGAAGAACAGCACGGTCAGGGAGGCGAACACGAACTGCTTCACGCGGGGGAAGTTGACGGTCCCGATCAGCATGAACAGGGTGAACATGCCCCACATCAGCAGGTACCAGCCCATGTAGGCGTGCGGGGTGGCCTCGGCCAGACCCATGGTCGGCATCACCAGCAGGAACACCAGGCTCCACCAGAAGGTGCCGTAGGAGATGAAGGCGGTGACACCGAAGGTGTTGCCACGCTTGTACTCCATGATGCCGGCGATGATCTGGGCCAGACCGCCATAGCACAGACCCATGGCCAGGATCATGGCGCTGATGGGGAAGAAACCTGCGTTATGGATGTTCAGCAGAATGGTGGTCATACCGAAACCCATCAGACCCAGAGGGGCAGGGTTGGCCAATTTTTCGCTCACGTGGTGTTCTCCAACAATAGAGGTGGGGTTGATAAAAGACGCGCGATTTTAGGCAGGCTCAGGGTCCCGGGCAAGGGGGGGACACACAGAAATGGTAAAAAAAGAACACGAAAGTTTAAGTGGCCAACCATTCGTGCCATTCAGGTAGACGAGTGGTGAATGAAAAACGTTTTCAACGTTGCGATTTTGTATAAAAGGCAACTTGGCATGAAAGTCGGCAACGACGATGGTGACTGGGACTGGTGAGGGAAACGCGTCCCGGATGGTCGCGTCATGGCGGTTTGATTGAAAAATGAGTTCATATGCCATCAGACAAGAGTGTTTCCCTCCTGTTTGTGGCGCATGGACCTCCCGTATCGCTTGCCATCGCAGTGTCCGTTGCGCTCCCCATTTTCTCGTCAACCCCGCGCTCGCCACCGTGTTCCCTACACAAGGGCGGGGCGCCTGAGAAACCCGCAGGCGCGCTGTGTTGACTGCCACGGGCGAAAGGGGCGCAAGATTAACGGGCAGGATCAGAGGCTGCCCTTGTCAGAAAGCCAGAGGCGGGATGGGCCCAGATGACAAAAACCAAGACGTAAGAGGGTGAGCCAAGGGATCGCCCTGTGGTCGGAGGCTTCAACATGGCAGACACGGCAGCACGGGGGCTCCTGTGAAGACGCTTCAAAATGTAAGGGGGGCGCGGGGTTGGCCCTGTGGCGTGCGGGAGAGGGTGTTCAGGATTGGCCCGATTAGACACTGTATATCTGATCGGGCCATCTATTTTGACATGCCGACATGCTGGATAAAGGGATAACCGGATTGTTCGGGACGGCTAGCGAGAGACATATCCTGATGGAAGGGGTCAGGGGAGGGAGCCCCTCGGGCCATGTGCCGTCGGGGCAAACAAGAGGGGCATCCGGCGGGCGCCGGATCAGTTGTCCAGGGTCAGCACCACCTTGGCTTCCTTGTCCGTCTCCTTCACCTGGCTGTCGAGCACGAAGAGGCGCTCCGGCGCGATGCCCTGGGTATCCACCAGATACTCCTTGGTGTTCTGGGCGCGGCGCATGGCGAGGTTTCGCAGGGACTTGGCGGTGATGAGCTGCTGATCCCGCAGCAGGAGCACCGCCTGGGCGCGCAGGGCCTCGCTCCCTTCATCGAGTCGCAACCGGTCGGCCAGATCCCCGAGATCTTCGTTGAACTTGGCTTCATAGGCCTCTGCCAGTGCGGATTGCATGGCGGGATCCTGCTCCAGCAGCGTCAAATCCACCGGGCTGCCGGTGGTCTTGGCCAGCAGCCGCTCAAGCTTCTGGCGCTGGAGGATGGGGCGCTCTTCGTTGAAGTTGACCTTGCCGCGGATGTTCATGCTGAGCTTGGGCCTCTCCTTGAGGGCCTGGGCGAGGGTGGTCAGCTTGGTCTGCTGGGTCGGGGTCAGGGCGGGATCGCCAGGCAGGAAGGGGAGCTCGTCGAGATCCTTGGTGCCCCCCGTCAGGGACGCAAGCAGGGAGAAGGGGGAGGTGATAGCCTTGCCGAGGGTATTGCCGAGCACGTCCCAGAAGATGTTGCCCAGGCTGAAATCAGGCTGATCCAGATTGCCCTTCACCTTGAGGTTCATCTTGATGACGCCGCTCGAATCGCTCAGCAGGGCGATGGCGAGGCCGAGGGGCAGATCCTTGGCCTGCTCGCTCTTGACCTTCTCCCCGAGTTGCAGCTTCTTGATGGTGATGTCGTTGTCCCCCTCCAGCCGGTTGCCCTGCAGCTTGTAGTTGAGCTTCATGGAAAGCTGCCCCTTGTCGATGGCATAGCCTGCATAGGTGCTGGAGTAGGGGGTGAAGGTGGTGAGTTCCAGATTGTTGAAGGCCACGGCCACATCCAGCACGGGATCCTCGATGAGCAGGTTGGCGCCCCCCCGGATGGTGACGGGGGCGTAGCGGTCCACCTTGCCGTTGAAGGCGAGCTCGGAGCGCTGCCCCGGGGTGTTGCTGATATGGCGGCTCTGGCCGTCTAGGGAGGCGATGTCCACCACGAACTCAGGGCTCAGGCTGCGATCGGCGAAGCGCAGGTTGCCCTGGGCGGTACGGATCTGATCGATGACGATGTGCGGGGCGGGGGCGCTCTCCCTGGCGTTCGCGGCGGGTTGCGGCAGCAGCAGTTGCTGCACGTTGGTGATCCCCTCTTCGTTGATCTCGATGCGGGCATAGGGTTTGCTGAGCAGGATGTCGGCGATGCGCAGTTGCTGGCTCAGGCCATCATAGTGCAGGCCGCTCAATTGCAGATTCTCTATCTGGAGCAGGCGCTGGTTGTCGGCCCGATCCAGCACGTTGAGCCCCGCGACCTCGAGTCCACCGCTTATCTCCAGCTTGCTGATGGCCCCCTGGCGGTCGGTGACCAGGTCAAGCCTCGTGCGACTGGCAAGCTCGCCGCCCCGCACGCTGATGCGCAGCAGATCCTGCAGGTAGGGTTGGGCCAGGGTCAGCGGCAGCCCCTGCTGGCGGATGGCGCCGTTCAGGGTGAAGGGGGTCAGCCCCAGGGTGCCGTCAAACGCCACCGTCGTCCTGGTGTCGAGGGCTGCGTTGAGGGTGAGGGGGCTGGGTTGGGCGGTCTGGCTGCCAAGGGGCCCCAGGGTGAGGGCGATGGCGGAGATGGCCCGTTTCAGGGGCTTGCCGCTGGTGGCTTCGGTCAGGGTGAGGCTGCCCTGGTCGATGCGGGTCTGCTTGAGGGCCCATTGCCAGGGCTTGGCGGGGGTGGCCGGTTGTTTGCCCCCCTTGGGGGTCTTCTGGGGGATCAGCAGGTCCGCGAGATCGAGTTGTTGCTGGTGGTCGAGGACGGCGGTGATGGCCGGGCTCTTGAAGGTGGCGGCATCGAGCTCAAGGCGCTGCTTGTTGCCATCGATGCGGATCCCGGTCAGCGCCAACTGCTTGAAGCGGGCAAATTCCTCCCCCTTGTTGCGTGTGAGCTGCCAGTTGGCCAGGGTCAGCTTGCCCTTTGACAACTGCCAGTCCAGTCCCTGCTTGCCCTGGGTGAGGCGATAGGCGAGCTCGGCGCTGGCCTCCCCTTTGGCGAGGGTCGCCTTGAGATAGAGGGCCCAGAGGGGGGCGAAGGGGGCGATGGCCACCTTGCCAAGGCTGAGGTTGCCCTTGCCGGCGCCGCTCATCATGTCGAACTCCCCTTCGGCCTTGAGGGGGCTCTTCTCGTTGACGGTGGCGCTCAGGCGATAGGGGTTGAGCACCCCCTCTGCGGTGGAAAAGCCGGGCAGGTGCAGGGCGAGCTTGTCCAGGGTGAGGGGCGGGACCCACCCCGGGCTGCTCTGCTTGCGGCTGTCCCGGTAGCTGAGCCGGCCCTGCTCGACGGACAGCTTGCCGATGGTCACCAGCACGGGCTCGGCGCTAGCTGGCGGCGTTTGCTCCGGCGCAGGGGCGAGCAGGGAGGCCAGTGCATCGGTCAAGTTGAAGCGTGCCTCCCCCTTGAGATCCTCGAGGCGCACCAGATCTGCCCTGGGGGCGGTCAGGGTGGCCTCTTCCAGTACCAGGGCGCGCTGCTGCCAGCTCGCTTTCAAGGCGGGAATGAGCTTCAGCTCTTCAAATGACACCAGTGCTTGCTGCTGGTCATCGAGCAGGGCGCTGGGCCCCAGCACGAGGGAGGGGGAGCGGATCCCCACCTCTATCTTGCCAAGGGAGAGGTGCAGACCGTAATGGGTGGCAAGCCAGCCGGGGAGATGGCGCTGGATGAGGGTCGGCGCCTGCCAGAGCAGGATGGTGATGCCGATGAGCAGGAGCGCGAGAAGATAGAGGGCATAGCGCAGCAGACGAGCGGGCAGAGGCTTGAGCATGATGGTCTCCATTTGATGCGCATATGGTAGCAATTAATCGTGCCCGGTTCATGGGAAGGACTCATGAGGTGCGCCGCACTCTGACCGGGCTGGGGAATTATTGTGCGACCAAGGCCGGATTTCCCCCGTTTGTCCCACCTCGCCGCTTGCCCAAACCGCCCAGTCTGTCCGGCATGCCGTGACGGGCGATGTGGGGAACAAGGGGGTTGCCGGGTCAGGGCCTGCCACTGCGGATATCCACTGGAAAACCGGGATACCGGGGGCGAGATACCCCCAGAGTCTGTCAATCCCCGTCGGTTTTCAAGCCGCCGAGGGAGTGGATGCAGCGCTGCTCGGCGGCATCGAGCTCGGCCATCACCATCTGGATGTCCTCCAGCTGCTGGCGCAGGGAGTGGCGTCTGGCTTCGATGAGCTGGATCATGGAGTGAAGCTGCATCCGGCTGGAGCGGTCGGTGTCGTACATGTCGAACAGCTCGCGGATCTCCGCCAGGCTGAACCCGAGGCGCTTGCCGCGCAGGGTCAATTTCAGGCGGATCCTGTCCTTGTGGCTGTAGATACGGGTCTGCCCCTCCCGGGTCGGGGTGATGAGCCCCTCGTCCTCGTAATAGCGGATGGTGCGGGGGGTGATGTCGAACTCCTGGGCCAGCTCCGAGATGCTGTAGGTTCTCTCCTTGCCACTGGCGTGTCTGGCTCTCATGGTGCGCCCTCCTGATGAGTTGGCGGGGTCCTGGCCCCGCGGCAAGGGCCGGGGTCATGATGCATGATGGCCTCCCGGGGTGCGCTGCTCGCGCTCTTGTGCTAGGCGCCGTCCCCTCCCGTGCAGGGCCTGGCCGACCCGGGAGCCGTTGGGGCGCCCCAGCAGCTCGCTCACCCACTGGCCGGTGGCGGCCAGCTGGTCGAGATCGACGCCGGTGCTCATGCCAAGGCCGTGCAGCAGATAGACCACCTCTTCCGACGCCACATTGCCGGAGGCGCCGGGGGCATAGGGGCAGCCGCCGAGCCCGGCCACCGAGCAGTCGATGGTGCGGATGCCGCGCTCGAGCGCCGGCAGCAGGTTGGCCAGCCCCTGGCCGTAGGTGTCGTGAAAATGAACCGCAAGCCGGCCCGCCGGGATCTCGTGCAGCACCGCATCCAGCATGGGAGCCACGGTGCCCGGGGTGCCGACGCCGATGGTGTCGCCGAGGGATATCTCGTGGCAGCCCAGATCCAGCAGCCGCTCGGCCAGGGCGGCGACCCGTTTCGGGCGGGTCGGGCCGTCGAACGGGCAGGCGATGACGGTGGAGAGGTAGCCGCGCACCTTGATGCCGAGGCTGCGCGCCTCCTGCACCAGGGGGGCAAAGCGCACCAGGGACTCCTCCACGCTGATGCCGATGTTGGCCCGGGTGAAGCCGTCCGAGCAGGCGGTGAAGAGGCCTATCTCGTCGGCGCGTGCGGCGATGGCGGCCTGCAGACCCTGCAGATTGGGCACCAGGGCGCCATAGCGGGTCGGCCCCCTGCGCGGTAGGGCGTTAAAGAGTGCGGCGGAATCCGCCATCTGCGGCACCTTTTTGGGCGACACGAAGGCCCCCACCTCGATGCGCTGCAACCCGCTCTCGGCCAGGCGGGCGATGAGCGCCAGCCGCTGCGCCAGGGAGAGGGTGGCGGTCTCATTTTGCAGGCCGTCCCGCGGCCCCATCTCCACCAGGCTGACCTTGTCGTCCCGGTTCTCGTGCGTGTGGCTCATGAGCGCTCCTCCTGCGCGGTATGGTCCTCGGCAAAGCGCACCAGCACGGCGCCCTGGCTCACCTGTTCCCCCTGGCGGCACTGCAGGGCCTCAATCACCCCGTCCCGGTCAGCCTTGAGGACGTGCTCCATCTTCATCGCCTCCAGCACCAGCAGGGGTTGCCCCTTGCTGACCGGCTGGCCGGCCTCGACCTGCAGCGCCACCACGATGCCGTGCATGGGGGCCTGGATGCCCGGGACATGGCTCGTGTCGTGATCATGGTGGAGCTGATGATGCTGATCATCGAGCGAGAAGCGGATGCGTCTGCCCGCCAGGTGCAGCAAATAGGCGCCCTCGCCGAGGGGCTGCACCGGATAGCGCTGCCAATGTCCACCCTGGCACAGGCGGATCTGTTCTGCTGTGCGCTCGCAGGGGATCTGCTCGCCCTGCCAGAGTAGGTTGCCTGCCCGCTCGGCGAGGGTGAGAGTGCGGGTCTCCTCGCCGATGCGCACCGTGGCGCAAAAGCGGCGGGTGGGGCCCAGCCGAAAGCCTGCGGCCTGCTGCCAGGGGGAGGCATCGCGCTCGCAAGTGGCGAGCCAGAGCGCGGCGAGCGGCCAGGCGAGCGCCGGAACGGGCAGGGTGTCGGTGGGAATGGGCCACTGGGAGTGGTGGCCCATCGCCAGCACCTCTGGCGCTTCGCACAGGCGTTGCAGGAGCGGGCCGTTGTGCACCAGAGGGCCGAGCTCCAGGGCTGCCAGGGCATCGGCCAGAGTGGCAAAGGCTTCGCTGCGGCTCGGTGCGTGGGCGACGAGCTTGGCGATCATGGGGTCGTAATAGGGGCTCACCTCATCGCCAGCGGTGACGCCGGTGTCGATGCGCACCCCCTTGGGCCAGGTGAGCCAGTGGATGGGGCCGCTCGCTGGCAGAAAACCGGCGGCCACGTCCTCGGCGTAGAGGCGCGCCTCCACCGCGTGGCCACGCAGCACCACCTCATCCTGGGTGAGGGGCAGCGGTTTGCCCTCGGCCACCGCCAGCTGCCAGGCCACCAGATCCTGGCCTGTGATGGCTTCGGTAACCGGATGCTCCACCTGCAACCGGGTGTTCATCTCCATGAAGAAGAACTCCTCCTTGCAGAGCAGAAACTCGATGGTGCCAGCCCCCTGATAGTGGATGGCCTTGGCCGCCGCCACGGCCGCCTCGCCCATGGCGCGGCGCAGGGCAGGGGAGATGTCGGGGGCGGGGGCCTCCTCGATCACCTTCTGGTGGCGGCGCTGCAAGGAGCAGTCCCTGTCCCCCAGATAGATGGCGTTGCCGAGGGCATCGGCAAACACCTGCACCTCCACGTGGCGGGCGCGGGGGAGATAGCGCTCCAGCAGCACATGGTCGTCGCCAAAGGCGGCACTCGCCTCCCGCTTGACCGCCGCCAGGGCCGCGTCAAAGTCGGCCAGCTGATCGACCCGCCGCATCCCCTTGCCACCGCCGCCGCTGGCCGCCTTGATAAGGAGCGGGAAGCCCACCTGGCTCGCCTGATCGCGCAAAAAGTCGGTGTGCTGATCCGCGCCGTGATAACCGGGCAGCACGGGGACGCCGGCTGCCTGCATCAGCCCCTTGGCCCCCGACTTGTCCCCCATGGCGAGGATGGCGCCGCCGCTTGGGCCGACAAAGCGCAGGCCCCGCTGCTCGCAGGCGGTGGCAAAGTCGCTGTTCTCGGAGAGGAAACCGTAGCCCGGGTGGATGGCGTCGGCATTCGCCTCTTTGGCAATCTTGAGCACCTTGCCGGTGTCGAGGTAGCTCTCCCGGGCGGGGGCCGGCCCCAGATGCCAGGCCTCGTCGGCTTCGCGCACGTGCATGGCGCGGGCGTCGGCGTCCGAGTAGAGGGCGATGGTGTGAATGCCGAGGCGTCGTGCTGTCTTGATGATGCGCACGGCGATTTCACCGCGATTGGCGATCAGCAGGCGCTTGATGGGAGTGTGATGGGTCATGCTGCCTCCCTGTTGTTCAAGGCGCACAAGTGCGAAGCGTGTTGATCCACACTCCAGTGATATTGACCACAGCTGGCGATCAGCAGGGGCTTGATGGGGTGGTATTGAGTCATGCTTCGTCCTTGAAACGGGGGCGCCAGGTTGGGGGGCGTTTGTCGAAGAAGGCCTGGATCCCCTCCTGGGCCTCGAGGCCGACCCGTACCCGGGCGATGGTCTCGACGGTCTGCTCTTCGTGCTGGTGGCCTGGGCGCCCTTCGAGGGCGGCCAGCAGCCGCTTGGTCTCCTTCATCGCCTGGGGGCCGTTGCGACACAACCGCAGGGCCATGGCGCGTCCCTCCGCCAGCAACTGATCAGGCTGGCTGAGCCTGTGCACCACGTTGAGTCGGCAGGCGGTGATGGCATCGAAAGGCTCCGCGCTCAGCATGTAGCGGCGGGCCTGGCGCATCCCCATGGCGCGCACCACGTAGGGGCTGATCACCGCAGGCACCAGTCCCAGGGTCACCTCGGAGAGGCAGAAGCGGGCATTTTCGCTGGCCAGCACGATGTCGCAGGCGCAGACAAGGCCTAAGGCTCCGCCGTAGGCGGCCCCCTGCACCAGGGCCACCGTGGGGAAGGGCAGCTCGTCCAGTGCCTGCATCAGGTGGGCCAGCACCCGGGCGTCCTCGCGATTCTTGTCAAAGGCGCGGGGGTCGAACGCCTCCCCTGCCATCTTGCGCATCCACTCGAGATCGGCGCCCGCGCAAAAATGCGGCCCCTCGGCGCGCAGCAGCAGCACGTGGGGGCGGTCGGCCAGCGGCTGGCCGTGGGCCAGCTCGTCGAGGCAGTCGAGCAGCCCCTGCATCAGGTCGGCATCAAGGGCGTTGTGACGGGCCGGGCGGGCGAGCACCAGCTCGATCACCGGGCCGTGACGCTCCAGGCGAAAATGGGCAAGGGGATCGTTGAAGAGTGGGTCTGACATATGAACTCCTTACATCCGGAAGATGCCGTACTGCCCGGGGCCCGGCTCGGCCCCCTGGCAGGCCGCCAGCGCCAGGGCCAGCACGGTGCGGCTCTGGACCGGGTCGATGACGCCGTCATCCCACAGGCGAGCACTGGCGTAATAGGGGTGACCCTGGCGCTCGTACTGCGCTATCACCGGGGCGCGAATGGCGGCCGCCTCCGACTCGCCCAGAGTCTTGCCCTCGGCGGCCAGCTTGTCCCGGCGCACCTGCACCAGCACCCCGGCCGCCTGCTCGCCCCCCATGACGGAGATGCGGCTGTTGGGCCAGCTGAACAGAAAATCCGGTTCATAGGCGCGCCCGCACATGCCGTAGTTGCCGGCACCGAAGCTGCCGCCGACGATCAGGGTGATCTTGGGCACCCGGCTGCAGGCCACGGCGGTCACCAGCTTGGCGCCGTGCTTGGCGATCCCCTCTTTCTCCGCCGTACTCCCCACCATAAAGCCGGTGATGTTTTGCAGAAACAGCAGCGGGATCCCCCGCTGGTTGCAGAGCTGGATGAAGTGGGCCCCCTTCTGGGCGCTGTCGCTGTGCAGCACGCCGTTGTTGGCGAGGATCCCCACCTGCATGCCCTCAATGCGGGAAAAACCCGTCACCAAGGTAGTGCCGAACAACGCCTTGAATTCGTCAAACACAGAGCCATCCACCAGTCGGGCGATCAATTCTCGTGCGTCATAGGGGCGCTTGAGACTGGTGCCCACCAGGCCGTAGAGCTCCTCGATGGGGTAGTGCGGCTCATCATAGGAGGGAGCGGATGGGGCGGGTGACGCCGCCGTCTGGTTGTCACCCAGGTTGCTTACCAGGGTGCGGGTGATGGCCAGGGCATGGGCATCGTCCCGGGCCATGTGATCCGCCACCCCGGAGTGGACGCAGTGCACCTCGGCGCCGCCCAAGGCTTCTGCGCTGATCTCCTCACCGGTGGCGGCCTTGACCAGGGGCGGGCCCGCCAGAAAGAGGGTGGCCTGTTCCCTGACCATGATGGACTCGTCCGCCATGGCGGGCACGTAGGCACCCCCGGCGGTACAGAGCCCCATCACCACCGCCAGCTGGGGGATGCTCTGGGCCGACATGCGAGCCTGGTTGTAGAAGATGCGGCCAAAATGCTCCCGGTCGGGGAACACCTCGTCCTGCATGGGCAGGAAGGCGCCGCCGGAATCCACCAGATAGAGGCAGGGGAGGCGCAGCCGCTCGGCGATGGCCTGGGCGCGCAGATGTTTTTTCACCGTGAGGGGGTAGTAGGTGCCGCCCTTCACGGTGGCGTCATTCACCACCAGCATGCACAGGCGCCCCGAGACCCGGCCGATGCCGGTGAGGATGCCGGCGGCGGGCACCGGCTCGTCATAGACCTGCCAGCCAGCCAACGCCGACAGTTCGAGAAAGGGGGAACCCGGGTCCAGCAGCTGGTCGATGCGCTCCCGGGGCAGCAGCTTGCCACGGGCCTGGTGGCGGGCGTTGTTGGCCGCGCCCCCGCCCTGGGCTATCTCCTCCAGGCGGGTATTCAGATCGTCGACCAGTGCCTGCATGGCGGCCCGATTGGCCTCATAGTCGGGGCTCGCGGTGTCTAGGCGGGAGTGGATCCTGCTCATGCGCGCTCTCCCATCAGCTCGCGGCCGATGAGCCAGCGGCGGATCTCCGAGGTGCCGGCGCCGATTTCGTAGAGCTTGGCGTCCCGCAGCAGGCGGCCGGTGGGGTATTCGTTGATGTAGCCGTTGCCGCCGAGCAGCTGGATGGCATCGAGGGCCATCTGGGTGGCGTTCTCGGCAGCAAACAGGATGGCGGCGGCGCAATCCTTGCGGCTGGTGCGGCCCTGATCGCAGGCGCTCGCCACCGAATAGACCAGCGCCCGGCTGCTGGCGAGACGGGTATACATGTCGGCGAGCTTGCCCTGCACCAGCTGAAACTCGCCGATGGCCTGACCGAACTGCTTGCGCTCGCGCACATAGGGGAGCACCACGTCCATGCTGGCCTGCATGATGCCAAGGGGCCCGGCCGCCAGCACCACCCGCTCGTAGTCCAGACCGCTCATCAGTACCTTGACCCCGCCGTTCAGGGGGCCCAGCAGGTTCTCCTGTGGCACTCGGCAGTTGTCGAACACCAGCTCGCAGGTACTGGATCCGCGCATGCCGAGCTTGTCGAGCTTCTGGGCGGTGGAAAAACCGGGAGTCCCCGCCTCGACGATAAAGGCGGAAATCCCTTTGGGCCCGGCGGCGGCATCGGTCTTGGCATAGATGACGAAGGTGTCGGCATCGGGCCCATTGGTGATCCACATCTTGTTGCCGTTCAGCACGAAGTGATCCCCCTCGCGCACCGCAGTGAGGCGCATGCTCACCACGTCGGAGCCGGCACCCGGCTCGCTCATGGCCAGCGCCCCCACGTGTTTGCCGCTGACCAGATCAGGCAGGTATCTCGCCTTCTGATCAGGGGTGCCGTGGCGGTGGATCTGGTTGATGCAGAGATTGGAGTGGGCGCCGTAGGAGAGGCCGACCGAGGCGCTGGCGCGGCTCACCTGCTCCATTACCAGCACATGGGCCAGATAGCCGAGGTTCACCCCGTCATATTCCTCCGCCACCGTGATGCCGTGCAGCCCCAGCTCCCCCATGCGGGGCCAGAGATCCCGGGGGAAAGCGTTATTCTGATCGATCTCGCTGGCGCGCGGTGCGATCACTTTCTGGCAGAAAGCCTCGACCTGTTCGGTCAGGGCCTGGAGGGTTTCATCCATCAGGGCATGCATCCGTGCTCTCCTTGGTGCAGTGGACTGCCGATTTCCCCTGCCATCAGGGTGATGACTGGTCAGTCCATTCGTGATTCAAGTTTACGTTAGCGTAAACGTAAATGAGTTGTTAGTCTAAGGTAAATTCGATGGCAGCCCGCCGCAAGGGGCTACCCGGGCAGAGGAGCGCAAGGAGTGAACAGGATGTGCAACAGCAACATGGATGTGGCCGGCCCAGGGTGGCCTGCCATCGCCTGCCAACGGGCTAGGAGGGGGGCATGAGCCAGCATCACACCCAGTACGGGGATCTGCCGCTCTACATCGGTGGCGAGGCGTGTCCGTCCGCAAGCGACGAGTGGATAGAGGTGACCGACCCGGCGGACCAGCATCTGCTGGCGCGGGTGCCGAAAGCTACCTCTGCGGAAATTGAGCTGGCGGTGCGCACCGCCCACGACGCCTACCTGCAGTGGCGGGAGGTGCCTCCCTCCGAGCGAGCCCGGGTGATGTTCAACTACCAGCATCTGTTGAAAGTGCATCACGACGAGCTGGCGACCCTGCTGGCCCAGGAAACCGGCAAGAACCTGGCGGATGCCAAGGGGGATGTGTGGCGCGGCATCGAGGTGGTGGAGCAGGCCTGTGCCATTGCCAGCCAGACCCTGGGGGAGACCATGGGCAACGTGGCGCGCAGGGTCGACGGCCACTCCTGGGTGCAGCCCCTCGGGGTCTGCGTCGGCATCACGCCGTTCAACTTTCCGGCCATGATCCCGCTCTGGATGTTCCCGCTGGCGGTGGCCTGCGGCAACGGCTTCGTGCTCAAGCCCTCCGAGCAGGATCCGCTCACTCCCATGCGCCTGGCCGAGCTGTTTACCGAGGCGGGGGCCCCCAAGGGCATTCTGTCGGTGGTGCACGGCGGCGCCGAGCAGGTGGATGCGCTGCTGGCCCATCCCGATGTCAAGGCAGTCAGTTTCGTGGGCTCGGCCCGGGTCGGCGGCCACGTCTATCGCAGCGCCACGTCACAGCTCAAGCGCGCCCAGTGTTTTGTCGGCGCCAAGAACCACATGGTGATCATGCCGGATGCCAACAAGGTGCAGGTACTCGGCAACCTCGTGGGAGCGGGAGTCGGCGCCGCCGGTCAGCGCTGCATGGCCATCAGCGTGGCGGTGTTCGTGGGGAGCGCCCGGGAGTGGATCCCCGAGCTCGCCGCCGAGTTCGCCAAGGTGAAACCCGGCGTCTGGCACGACCCCGAGGCGGCTTATGGCCCCCTCATCAGCCCGGAGGCGAAAGTCAGGGTGGAGGGGCTCATCGAGGCGGGGATTGCCGAGGGAGCCGAGTGCCTGCTGGACGGCCGTTTTTGCGACGTACCCGGCTACCCGGTGGGCAACTGGGTGGGGCCGACCCTGTTTCGCGGCGTGACCCCTGAGATGCGCATCTACCGGGAGGAGATCTTCGGGCCCGTGCTGGCCTGCCTCGAGGTGGCGAGCCTCGACGAGGCGCTTGCCCTCATCAACGCCAACCCCTACGGCAACGGCACCTCCCTCTTCACCGGCTGTGGCGCTGCCGCCCGCAAGTTTCGCCATGAGGTGGCGGTGGGCCAGGTGGGGATCAATGTACCCATCCCGGTGCCGCTGCCGTTCTTCTCCTTTACCGGCTGGCGCGGCTCCTTCTACGGGGATCTGCACGCCTACGGCAAGCAGGCGGTGCGTTTTTACACCGAGACCAAGACGGTGACGGAGCGCTGGTTCGACGAAGACATTCCCAGCGGCCCCAATATGACCATTCAGCTGCGCTGATGGCAGGTTGCCCACTTTGCCCGGGCGCCCCCATTGACAGCAACGGATCGACGGAACAAGTACAAAGGAAGCGAACAAGATGGATTTTACCCTGACCGAATCCCAACGGGCCTGTGTCGAGTCGGCCGGCGCCTTCGCCGATCTGGCGCTCAAACCCCACGCCGCGCGCTGGGACAGGGAGCACGAGTTCCCCATCCCCACCATCAAGCAGGCGGCGGCGCTGGGCCTGTGCGGCCTCTATACCCCGGAGCAGTATGACGGCCTGGGCCTGAGCCGGCTCGATGCCAGCCTCATCTTCGAGCGCCTCGCCATGGGCTGCACCTCCACCACGGCCTACCTGACCATCCACAACATGGTGAGCTGGATGCTGAGCAGCTGGCTGCCGGTTGAGGTGGCGGCAGAGTGGGTGCCGAGGCTCGCCTGCGGCGAGCTGCTGGGCTCCTACTGCCTCACCGAGCCGGGGGCGGGATCGGATGCCGCCGCCCTCAAGACCTGCGCCGTGCGGGAGGGTGACGGCTACCTTCTCGAGGGCAGCAAGGTGTTTATCTCCGGGGCGGGCAGCACTCAGGTGCTGGTGGTGATGGCCCGCACCGGGGGGGAAGGGGCCAAGGGCATCTCCGCCTTTATGGTGCCCGCCGACACGCCTGGGGTGAGCTATGGCAAGGCGGAGGAGAAGATGGGCTGGAACAGCCAGCCGACCCGGGAGGTGAATTTCAGCGCTGTGCGCATTCCCGCTCGCTTCCGGCTGGGGCAGGAGGGGGAAGGGTTCAAGTTCGCCATGCAGGCGCTCGATGGGGGGCGCATCAACATCGCCAGCTGTTCGCTGGGCACCGCCCAGCAGGCCCTGGACGACGCGTTGGAGCACGTGCGCCAGCGTCAGCAATTCGGGCGTCCGATCAGCGAATTCCAGAGCGTGCAGTTTCGCCTGGCCGACATGGCCACCGAGCTCGCCGCCGCCCGCCTGCTGGTGCGCCAGGCGGCCGCCAAACTCGATGAGGGCAGCCCGGACAAGAGCGCCTGGTGCGCCATGGCCAAGCGTTTTGCCACCGATGTGGGTCACCGCATCTGCGACGACGCCCTGCAACTCTTTGGCGGCTATGGTTATATCCGCGAGTATCCGCTTGAGCGCTATCTGCGCGACACCCGGGTGCACCGCATTCTGGAAGGGACGAATGAAGTGATGCGGCTCATCATCGCCCGCCGCCTGCTGGCCGACCCCGGCCTGTCGCTGGAGTAGCGGGAGGGGCCTGCTCTGAGGACGCAGTCGGCGCGTCCTCAGGCTTTGTGAGCCAGGTGCAGGTTGGCTCCATTCAACCCTGTCATCATGGGGCAGTTTTTTTGACAAGGACAACGCAATGACAAGGATCAGGCTCGAATATCACGGCCACGTGGCCTACATCACCCTCGATCACCCACCCGCCAACACCTGGACGCTCGCCAGCCTGAAAGCCTTCTTGCAGATGATGGTGGAGCTGGATGGTCGCCCCGACGTGGTGGCCCTGGTGATCCGCGGTGCCGGAGAGAAATTCTTCTGCGCCGGCGCCGATCTCAAGATGTTCGCCGACGGCAGCCTGGCGCATGCCCGCGAGGTGGCCGAGGCCTTTGGCCACGCCTTCGAGGCGCTGGCCCGCTTTCACGGGGTCAGCATCGCCGCCATCAACGGTTATGCCATGGGAGGGGGGCTTGAAGTCGCGCTGGCCTGCGACATCCGCATCGCCGAGCAGCAGGCCAAGCTGGGGTTGCCGGAGGCCTCGGTGGGGCTCTTGCCCTGCGCTGGAGGCACCCAGCGCCTGACCGAGCTGGTGGGGCCGGGCTGGGCCAAGCGGATGATCCTCTGCGGCGAGAAGGTGAGCGCCACCCTGGCCTACGAGATGGGGCTGGTGGAGGAGGTGGTGACAGAGGGGCACGCCTGGGAGGCGGCGCAGCAGATGGCCCAGCTGGTGGAGCGCCAGAGCCCGAGCGCCCTGCGCGCCTGCAAGCAGCTCATCAATCAGGGGCGAAGCACCCACAGGGACGCGGCGCTGCCGCTCGAGCGCAGCCTCTTTCTCGCCCTGTTTGACGATGCCAACCAGCGCGAAGGGGTGGCGGCCTTCCTCGAGAAGAGGGCCCCGCGGTGGCGTTATGACCAATCCAGGCCGAAAGAGTGAGGGAGTGAAGGATGAATGAGGTATTGATGGCGACCCGCCATGTCGCAGGGGCTGACACCCGGTCTGCGGGGGCCGACCATGAGTGAGCCTGTGCGTATCGAGACCCACCCCACGGCGGATGGCCGTCACATCGGCATGATGACTCTGGACAGCCCCGCCTCCCTCAATGCCCTGAGCCTTGAGATGATCCAGTTGTTGCAGGGGGCGTTGACCCGCTGGGAGCAGGATCCGGCCATCGTCTGCGTGTTGTTGCAAGGGGCCGGCGAGAAGGCGTTTTGCGCCGGTGGCGACATCCGCTCCTTCTACTACCGCAAGCAGGAGGCGAGCGAGTCGGCACTGTTTGGCTATGCTCGCGACTTCTTCCTGCAGGAGTACCGGCTCGATCATCACATCCATCGCTATAGCAAGCCCCTCATCTGCATGGCGGACGGCATCTGCATGGGGGGCGGCATCGGCCTCTTTGCCGGGGCCGCTTTTCGGGTGGTGACAGAGAAGAGTCTGTTCGCCATGCCGGAGGTGACCATAGGCCTCTATCCGGATGTGGGGGCCAGCTGGTTTTTGAGCCGGATGCCGGGGCGGCTCGGACTCTGGCTCGGCCTCACCGGTGCCCGCTTCAACGGGGCGGACGCCATCGGCCTGGGGCTCGCGGATCACGCCATGGGGAGCCGCGAGCGGGTGGAGCTGCCGGCGCGCCTCGCCGCCCTCGACTGGTCCGCAGGCGACCCCTGCGAGCAGATCGAGGTGCTGCTCACCGATTTGCAGGAGGTCCCTGGTCAGGCATTGCCCCCTCCCGTACTGCTGCCCCACCAGGCCCGCATCGATGCGCTGTTGGCTGGCCGCTCTCTGCAAGGGGTGCTGGCACTCCTCGAGGGCGCCGAGCTGGACGAACCGGCGCTGACTCAGGGGCGGGAGACCTGCCTTCGCGGCAGCCCCATCAGCCGCGCCATCCTCTGGCGCCAGTTCTGGCAGGCACGGCGCCAGTCCCTGGCCGAGGTGTTTGCCGACGAGCTGACCCTCTCGGTCAATTGCGTGCTCAGAGGGGACTTCGTGGAAGGGGTGCGGGCTCTGCTCATCGACAAGGACAAATCCCCTCGCTGGCAGGCCCCGCAGGCGGGCGAGGCCTGGCTGGATGCCTTCTATCGCTGGCCCGAGGGGGACAACCCCTTGCGCCTCCGCTGACGCGTGATCACACACAAGGAGCACACCATGACAAGGATTGGGTTTATCGGGCTTGGCAACATGGGGGGCCCCATGGCCGCCAACCTGGCCAGGGCGGGGCACAGGATGCAGGTGTTTGATCTGGTGCCCGAGAGCCTGAGCCGGGCCATCGAGGCTGGCTGCATTGCCGCCGGGAATGCCCGGGAAGCGGTGAGCGGCTGCGAGCTGGTCATCAGCATGCTGCCAGCGGGGGAGCACGTGCGCAGCCTCTGGCTGGGGGAGAGTGTCGGTGAGCGGGGTGGCCAGGATCTGCTGGCGGCCCTGTCGCCCGGCACCTTGGTCATCGACTGCTCCACCATAGACGTGGCCTCGGCCCGTCAGGTGGGGGCGGCGGCGAAGGCGAGCGGCATCCGTTTTCTCGATGCCCCCGTCTCGGGAGGGGTGGCCGGTGCGGCGGCGGGCACGCTCACTTTCATCGTCGGCGGCGAACAAGCGGATTATGAAGCGGCCAGACCCGTGCTCGCCTGCATGGGGCAGAACCTGTTTCACGCCGGGGCGCTTGGCGCCGGCCAGATCGCCAAGATGTGCAACAACATGCTGCTCGCCATCCACATGGCGGGCACCGCCGAGGCGCTGGCGCTCGGGGTCAAGGAGGGGCTGGATCCCGTCGTGCTCTCCACCATCATGGGCAAGAGTTCGGGCAACAACTGGAGCCTGGAGCGCTACAACCCCTGGCCCGGTGTGATGGAGAACGTGCCGGCGTCCCGTGGGTATGCAGGGGGCTTTATGACCCGGCTGATGGTCAAGGATTTGGGGCTCGCCATGGCGTTGGCGGAACATGCCCACAGCGCCGTGCCCATGGGGGCCCTGGCCCGCAACCTCTTCAACCTGCACGCGAGCCTGGGCCAGGAGAACAAGGATTTTTCCAGCATCCTCGAGCTCTATCGGGACAAGACAGCGCCGGGTTAAGGGCCGCTATCTACCTATTTACCCGATAGTCTTTGACTCGACAGTCACCGGCCATCTCACCAGGAGCATTTATGGATATCACACGGAAAGTCATCGCCATCACGGGGGCGGGTAGGGGGCTGGGCCGCGCCATCGCTCTGAGTCTGGCGGAGCAGGGGGCCGTGCTTGCGCTCATCGATGTCAACCGCACCGATCTGGAGGTGACCGAGGCAGAAGTGCGCAGCCGTGACGGCCGCTGCGCCCTGTTCGTCTGCAACGTGGCAAGCGAGCCAGAGGTCGAGGCGACCTTCGCCGCCATCAAGGATCAGTTCGGTGCGCTGCACGGCCTCGTCAACTGTGCCGGCATCCTGCGCGACGGCATGCTGATCAAGGTGAAGGAGGGGGCACTGACGGAGAAGATGAGCCTGGCCCAGTGGCAGAGCGTCATCGACGTCAATCTCACCGGCACCTTCCTGTGCGGGCGCGAGGGGGCGGCGCTGATGGCCACCGGCGGGGAGGGGGGCGTCATCATCAACATCTCCTCCATCGCCCGGGCCGGCAACATGGGCCAGAGCAACTATGCCGCCAGCAAGGCGGGGGTGGCCTCTCTGGTGGTCACCTGGGGGAAGGAGCTGGCCCGTCACGGCATCCGGGTGATGGGCATCGCCCCCGGCGTCTTTGCCACCGACATGACGGCGGCGATGAAGCCCGAAGCCATGGCCCGCATGCAACAGGCCATCCCGGTGGGCACCCTGGGGCAGGCGGCGCAGCTGGCCCAGACGGTGCAGTTCATCCTTGCCAACGACTATCTGTCCGGGCGGATGATCGAGCTGGACGGCGGCTTGAGGCTCTAGTCCCCCCTGCATATACCCTCTCTGACGCCCCTCCTGCAGGGGCGTTTTTGCAGGGGAAAGGCCCCAGTGCAAGGGTGCATAGCCATGCAGGTCCGGCTTTTGAAAAGCGGGGCGACATCATGAAAAGTCGTGAAATATCAACGGGTCTTTCTTAATTTGAACCAGCTCACAGGCACCCCGGGTCAGTGCTGTAAAATTGCGCGCGGTCAAGGCGGCTCATGATTGACGGCAAGAGGGATTGCGGCCGGAATAGTCATGCAATATAGTTGCCGCCTTTTTCACGGGGTACGGATTTCTAGCCCCTCCCATGTCGCGCGCTGTATGAATACGGATGCTCAGCCGCCGCCTAATAAAACAGGTTTGAGATGGACAAGAAACTGGGGCTGGGTGCCCTCATTTCGCTGGTGATCGGCTCCATGGTCGGTGCCGGGGTTTTCAGTCTGCCGCAAAACATCGCAGCGCACGCCAGTGCCGGGGCAGTCGCCCTGGGATGGGCCATCACGGGGATCGGCATGATCTGCCTCGCCCTGGTCTACCAGAATCTCTCCATGCGTCGACCGGATCTCGATGGCGGCATCTTCAGCTACGCCAAGGCGGGGTTCGGGGATTTCGTCGGCTTCAACGCCGCCTGGGGTTACTGGCTGTGCCAGCTGCTGGCCAACGTCTCCTACGCCATCGTGGTGTTCAGTGCGCTGAGCTACTTCTTCGACACGCCGGACAATGTCATCTTCGGTGACGGCAACACCCCGGTCGCCATCACGCTCGCTTCCCTGCTCATCTGGTCGGTGCATGCCCTGGTGCTGCGCGGCATCCAGGTGGCGGCGCTGGTGAACATCGTCACCACCATCGCCAAGATGGTGCCCCTCATCGTCTTCTGCGTGGCCATCCTGCTCGCTTTCAACATGGAGACCTTCACCCTGGATCTCTGGGGGCAGGGGAGTCCCGAGCTCGGCTCCGTGATGGATCAGGTGAAGTCCACCATGAAGGTGACCCTCTGGGTCTTCATCGGCATCGAGGGGGCCGTGGTGGTCTCCGCCCGTGCCCGCCATCGCAAGGACGTGGGCCGCGCCACCGTGCTGGCGCTGCTGGGGGCCCTGGCGCTCTACGTCATGGTGACCCTGTTCTCCCTGGGGGTCATGAACCAGCCGCAACTGGCGGCCCTCAAGAACCCCTCCACCGCCATGATCCTGGAAGCCGTGGTCGGCCCCTGGGGCGCCTGGCTCATCAACATCGGCCTGGTGATCTCGGTGATGGGGGCCCTGCTGAGCTGGACCGTGCTGGCGGCGGAAGTGCCCTACATCGCGGGCAAGACCGGGGTCTTCCCGGCCTGGTTCGCCAAGGAGAACAAGAACGGCTCCCCCAAGGTGTCGCTCTGGTGCTCCACCTGCCTGGTGCAGATCTTCCTCATCATCATCTACTTCCAGAACAGCACCTATCTGGCGTTGGTGAACATCGCCACCTCGGCGGCCCTGGTGCCCTATGTCTTCTCCGGTGCTTACGGCCTCAAGCTGGCGTTGAAAGGGGAGACCTACGCGGGCCAGCCCCATCAGTGCAAGCGCGACCTGCTGTTGGCCCTGGTGGCCACCGTCTATGGCTGCTGGCTGGTCTATGCCGCCGGGGTGGAGTACCTCTTGCTGGTGGCGCTGCTCTACAGCCCGGGGATCTTCATCTACTGGAAGGTGCGCCAGCACCACGGCCTGCGCAGCCTCAACCGGCTGGAGCAGGGGATGACGGCAGCCCTGCTCGGTTGCGCCGTGCTGGCGTTCTACAAGGTGATGGACGGTACCATTCCCCTGCATTAATCGGCACAATAAAGGGATGGCAAGATGCCATCTCTTTTTTTATGGGCAATGGCGGTCAAGTTGACCGCTGTTTCGTTATTGAAGGAATGTTTATGCTGTTTGTGGGCTATCTGGTGTTGGGGGCCTTCGCGGGCATGCTGGCCGGGCTGTTCGGTATCGGCGGCGGCCTCATCATCGTCCCCGTGCTGGTCCTGAGTTTTCACGCACAGGGCGTGGCGCCGGAGATCATCACCCATCTGGCCCTCGGCACCTCGCTGCCCACCATGATCTTCACCGGTTTCAGCTCCCTGCGTGCGCACCAGGAGGCAGGAGCGGTAGACTGGGGGATGATTCGGCGCCTGGGCGCCGGCATGCTGGTCGGTGCCTGGCTCGGCGGCATGACCGCCAACCTGCTGAGCGCCAGCACCCTCAACATCATCATCGGCTGCTTCGCCTGGACCATGGCCCTGCAGATGGGGCTCAATCTGAGGCCAAAAGCGGAGCGACACATGCCGGGCCCCCTTGGTACCGGGATCGCCGGCACCGTCATCGGCTGGATGTCGGCCTTGTTCGGCATCGGTGGCGGCTCGCTGACCGTGCCTTACCTCACCTGGAATTCGGTGCCCATGCGCAACGCCGTGGCCGCCTCCGCCGCCTGCAGCATGCCCATCGCCCTGGCAGGCAGCCTCAGCTACCTCTATGCCGGTTGGGGAGACGTCGATCTGCCCGAGTGGAGCGTCGGATTCATCTATCTGCCGGCCCTGCTTGGCATCGTGCTCACCAGCACCCAGTTTGCCCGTCTGGGCGCCAGACTGGCACACAGAATGTCACCCCGGCGGCTCAAGCAGGCCTTTGCCCTGCTCATGTTGCTGGTGGGTGCCAAATTCATGCTCTTTAGCTGAACCCTTGGCCAGATTGTTGAAAAATAAGGCGAACGGCTCGCGATGCGGTAGAAAGCCATTGCATTGAGGGGCCAGTTTGCCTATTCTCCTCGCCGGTGGTCCTATTGGTCCTCTCGCATTGATAACCCGTCGACCTGGTCAGGACCGGAAGGTAGCAGCCAAGGCGGGGGACTCGAGTGCCGGGATGTGGCTGGTAGGGCCACCACCTGTTTCTGCAATTCAATAAGTTAGCTTCCTAAAGCCCTTGGTCATCCACTTTGTGTGGACGACGAGGAGCTCATCGATGAATCTCTGGCTCAGTCCCCACGGCATCTGGTATTACCGGAAAGTCACCACGCTCCCCTGTGGTCGTCGTAAAGAGATCAAAAAATCCCTGCATACCCGAGACAAGCTGACGGCCCGTACAGCTGTTGCGAAGCTGCTTGCCTGTGTGCGTTCCAGACCGAAATCTGGCGTTGAGCCTGCAGAGGTATCAGAGACCCCACCAAATCAATCGAGCACCAAGCCGGTGGCTCGGGCGGTTAAACCGCTTGCTCCGCTCCTGTCAGTCCTGAGTGACCGTTATCTGAAAGAGAAGGCCCTCTCTTGGGCTCCGAAAGAGCTCAGCAACCAGAAGAACTACATCGGCTGCTTCATCAAGGCGCTGGGGGATAGACCGGCTGCTGACTATGCGAAAGCGGATGTGGTCAAGTTCAAGGGGGACCTGCTGAACTCCGGCAAAAGCCCAACGACGATCAACAAGTATCTCCAGAAGCTCTCCCTGCTGTTTAACTGGCTGGCTAACCATCAGGAGGGAATCATCAACCACTTCGCCGGATTGAAGCTGCAGCGAGCCAAGGAGGTGAACTCACGAAGTGGGTATACTGCGGAAGAGCGTCGCAAGTTTATCGGGTGGGCTAAGCAGCAGGAGCCCCACCGCAGGTGGATTGCTCTGCTGGGTCTGTTCACCGGAGCTCGTGCCAACGAAATCTGTCAGCTCTATGCCGATGATGTGCAACAGGTTGACGGTATATGGTGCCTGAATATTCGCAGTGGACGGCCAGACCAGAAACTCAAGACGGCCAACAGTGCTCGTCTCGTTCCTCTCCATCGACACCTCCTCCAGAACGGTTTCATCGAGTTTGTGAAGGGGAGGATAGGGGGACGCCTCTTCCCTGAACTGCCACATCGCCAGGATGGATACAGCCACCTGTGGGGGCAGTGGTTTAGCCGCCATCGCCCCGTCGACAAGGATTTCCACAGCCTGCGGCATACCGTGGGGACAGCCCTCAAAGATCACGGTGTGCCATTGCAGTATGCGGCGGCGATCTTGGGTCACACCAACGGGGCGATCAGCTATGACCGATACGGAGGGGATGTCTCGCTGGAGAAGCTCAAAGAGGTGATAGAAGCGGCCCTTTCATCCTTTGCTGATGCCGGATAAAGGGAAGGATGGGTCTGCCGAGATGCTGAAATTTTGGCATTTTTAAGAACTTTTTCTACGATGTTTCATACAGAAAAAGTTCTATAAATAGCTGAAATTTCGGCAGATTGACTGCTTGGTTTGGTCCATTTTCCTTTGTTGGCGGGCAAAAAGGGAAAGTCAAAAACGGCAGAGGGGCCCGCAGGCCCCCCATTCGTCATACTGTGTAGTTCGCTCCTGTCTCCGGCTGCTCTCGGTGGGTTGAGACCGTCATGTCCGCCATCTCGCTATCGAGCAGGGTCAACCCGATGACGGTTGCCTTGCTGTTGTAGCGGGGGACAGCAAAGCCCTTCTCCATCAGCTTCTTCTTGAGGGCCAACTGCTTCATGGCCCATTCACCGTTCTGCTGTGCCCAGCGGCTGTAGACTGCGTAGACCTCGCTCATGGGCACTTTGGCCCCTGCTCTGGTCTGTGTGCACTCTTCCAGGAAGCAGCCTACCATATCCGACTCGGCACGGTAGGTCTCGACATCCTGCTTGAGGCGAGCAGGAATCGATGCCTTGAGTCTCTGCTCTTGCCACATCTGGCAGCCCTGGATGGCCCAGTTCAGAATGCCGGGCATCTCGGCCCGCAGCTTCTCCATCAGCATGGGGTCCAGCTGTGCCTTCGTAAAGGAGGCATTGAAGGGCAGCATCAACATCCGACGCCACATGCCATTGCTGGTATCGCGGATCTCGGGCTTGTGGTTGCCCACCATCACCAGAGAGAAGGATGGGCGGAACTCCATCTCCTTCTTGGCGTAGGGAGCACGAGCGACAATCACGTCATCCCCCGTCATGGCCTTCACCAAGTTCTCATCCATACGGGCCCCCTCAGGCAGCTCGTTGGCGACCACCAGACGTGCATCCACCAGCTTGGTCAGTGATGGATTCGGACCGGTATTGCCGTTGCGGTTGAACAGCAAGACGTTACTGTTGATCTGCCGACTGAACTCTCCCAGCAACTGCTGAATGACCGACATGAAGGTACTCTTGCCGTTGCAGCCGCCCCCGTGGAGGAAGAACAGGAGCTGTTCGTCGGTGCGGCCGGTGATCCAGTAGCCCACACAACGTTGCAGGAAGGCAGCGTACTCGGCATTACCACAGCAGATCTCGTCGATGAACTGCTCCCATCGCGGGCAGACAGCAGCTGGGTCGTAGACCACCGGGCTATGGTGGGTCATCATGAATGCCCGTCTCGGTGCCAACAGGCGACCCGACTTCAGGTCGATGACACCGTTCGCCGTGCCCAACAGCATCGGATTGGCGTTCAGCTCGTGCAGTCTTGCCGTCATCATCGGCTTGGCCAGTTCCAACATGTTCTGAATGCCAGCCCGGTTAAGGCTGCTAGAACCGTGTCTGAGCACTGCATAAGCCCAAGACAGCTCCTCTTTCTTGCACGCCTGCTTGATCAACATCTGCCCGATTTCCTGGATCTCTTTGCCCACGGTTTGAGCAAGGATCATGGGCGTCAAGTCATTCTGGGTCCAGTGCGTACCATCGAAGTGGATGAAGCCACCTAACTCAGGGACGAACTTCAGGTTATGCCCGTGCATCTGCACGAACCGTTCGGCGTTGGCCGAATCGTTGAGCTCGTTTTCAAAGATGGCTGTACGTGGCAGGACCTTGACGACTTCCAGATGCTGATCATCGTCCTGAACGGCTTCGGCTTCGGCTTCGGCTTCGGCTTCGGCTTCGGCTTCGACCTCAGCCACAGGCTCAACCAGGGTGAATGCCGCCACCAGCTCGGTTAGAGGCAAGGGGTTGTCGCCATGCAGGTATTCGTCGATATCCTTCACGCAATCTGGCAGCTTGACTTGGGTCAGCTTGAGGCCCAGCCGAGCCATCTTTGAGCGGTACTTGTCGCCCGCGTCATCAGTGTCGAAGAAGGTTACGACGTCACGGTCAGCTAGCTCACGCTTCAACCACTCCAGCTGGGTCTGTGACAGCGTGCCAATGCTAGCCAGCACAGGGCCCGGCCAACCGGCATCCACCAGCGACAGGCGGTCATTCTCCCCCTCTACCAAGGCGACAGGGCCGGGGGCATTCAGGCTCTCTTCTCCGTAGAACTGCACCCCGTTAAGCCAGTGCTGGCTCGGCAACTGGAACTGATACTGCTTGTTTGGGTCCTTGAAGGTGAAGCGGCTGACTTGTCCGTTGCGGTCGAAGTGCGGGAACACATAGACGCCACTCGGGAAGAAGTCGCGAAGCTGGTCAGGTGCATCCTTGCGAGGCTTGACCAGACCGGAGGCCAGCCGTTCCTCTTGGCTGAACCCTGCATCCTTCAGTGCCTTGTTCAGGCCACCGGAGAAGCCGATATCCAACCCCACCAACACCTCCTCAGAGTGGCCACGCCGCTCCATCAGTTCGTCTACATCCAGACGGGACTGATAGTGACTAGCTGCGAGATTGAAGAGTTCTTGCAGGCGAGCAGGTGGGGCCGTGTAGATCGGCTGCTCCAGCTTCACCACTTTGCGAACGGTTGGGGTGACTGACAGCTCGCCCAGCAGAAGCAAGCGGGCTGCATCAACAGAGCTACGGGCTTTGTCGCACTTGACGACTAGATCGAACACGTCGCCTCTTTCCTCGCAACTGAAGCAGTGGAAGCTATCGTCGTCAGGGTAGAGGGTGAAGCAATCATTATGGCCGCACAGTGGGCAACTGGCATCATCCAGTCGGTAGGTGTTGGAGCCGACTTTTTTGACGTCTTGCCCGGTCAGGGCTGAGGCGACATCCATAATGGGGAACTGCTCTTTGATGGCAGCAAAGTCGATAGTCAGGGAGTGGCCAGCATCGGCCAGGGCAAATTCAAGGTCAAATTGAGTGGATTGAGACATGGTGTCTCTCCTCTTAGAGGACCGCTGCTGTGGAACTAAAATTAGGTTGAGTGTGTTCCAAGCGGCGGTAATCAGATCGGGTAACAGCGCCCCCCGTGGGCCTATGGCGTGAGCCAAGGTGCGATGTGCGGGGGCGTCTGCCCGCCGACAACCCCGACTATACGGATCGGCAGAAGCAATACAACCCCTCTTTTTTCCTCCCCAAGGTCCCATTTCGAGTTTTCGTTGTGAACAACGCAAAAACGGCTATTCATGAAATATTCTAATGATTGACAACAGGTGATGTAGTGACATTCCTTGCTAAGTTGATAGCTGGCCTCCGCCCCCGCCAAATAGGTGGGATATGAGGTCTGCCGATCTGCTGAAATTTTGGCAGATTTAAGAACTTTTTCTACGAAGTCTCACACAGAAAAAGTTCTATAAAATGCTGAAATTTCCGCAGATTGAGCACCCTAATTGGCCCCTTTGCCCTTGTTGGCGGGCCAAACGGGAAAATCAAAAACGGCAGATTTTCACAGCCAGCACCGAGGCCACGACTGGAGGCCAGATGCTGTGATAGGATCACGCTGTTTCGAGCGTCCCACGGGGTTTCCATGACAACCAATATCTCATCCCTTGCCAACCTTATCTGGTCGGTGGCTGACCTCCTGCGAGGTGATTTCAAACAGTCCCAGTATGGCCGCATCATCCTGCCATTCACCGTGTTACGTCGTCTTGAGTGCGTACTGGCCCCGACCCGTGACAAGGTGCTGGCCACCGCCGAGAGCACCAAGGCCATGCCCGAGCTGGCCCGCCATAAGCTGCTGCTCAATGCCGCCGGACAGAGCTTCTACAACACCGCCAAGCTCACCCTCGACAATCTCGGCGAGAAGCAGATTGGCGATAACCTGGATGCCTATGTGCGGGGCTTTTCCCGTGAGGCATTCGAGGTGTTCGAGCACTTCAACTTTGCCGCCAGCATCGATCTGCTGGAAGATGCCGACCTGCTTTACAAGGTGGTCCGTAACTTCGCCAACGTCGATCTCTCCCCCGAAACCGTCGACAACTACCACATGGGTCTGGTGTTCGAGGAGCTGATCCGCAAGTTTGCCGAGAGCTCCAACGAGACTGCCGGTGAGCACTTCACCCCCCGCGACATCGTCCGCCTGACCACCTCCCTGGTGTTTGCGGCTGATGACGAGGCTCTGACCACTGCGGGCGTGGTGCGAACCATCTATGATCCCACCGCTGGCACCGGCGGCTTCCTCTCCTGCGGCATGGAGTATCTGCACGAGCTGAACCCCGCTGCCCGTCTGGCCACCTTCGGGCAGGAGCTCAACCCCGAGTCATTCGCCATCTGCAAGGCCGATATGCTGATCAAGGGGCAGGACATCAGCAACATCAAGCTCGGTAACACTCTGTCCGATGACCAGTTGCCGTTGGAGAAGTTCGACTACTGCCTATCCAACCCACCGTTCGGGGTGGACTGGAAGAAGGTCGAGAAGCAGGTGCGGGATGAACACCTGCAAAAGGGCCACAGTGGTCGTTTCGGGGCGGGGCTGCCTCGGGTCTCCGACGGTTCGCTGCTGTTCCTCCAGCACCTCATCGCCAAGATGAAGCCGGAAGGTGCCCGTATTGGCATCATCCTCAACGGCTCGCCACTTTTTACCGGCGGGGCCGGCAGTGGTGAGAGCGAGATCCGCCGCTATATCCTGGAGCATGATCTACTCGATACCCTGGTGGCCCTGCCCACCGACATGTTCTACAACACCGGCATCGCTACCTATATCTGGCTGCTGTCGAACCACAAACCGGCCGAGCGTAAGGGCAAGGTGCTGCTGATCAACGCCAGCGAACTGCACAGCCCCATGCGCAAATCCTTGGGCTCCAAGCGTAAGCAGTTGAGTGACGAAGCGATTGAGGAAGTAGTGCGTCTCGCCAGCCGCTACGAAGCAGGCCCCATCGCCAAGATCTTCCCCACTACCGCCTTTGGCTACCGTCGCATTACCGTGGAGCGGCCGCTCAAGCTCGCCTTTATGCCCCATGACGCGGAACGACTGGCGAGCCTGCAAGCCGACAAGGGCTGGGCCAAGCTCGATGCCGAGCTGCAGCAGGCCATCCTCAAGGCACTGCCAACGCTGCCGGAGCGGCTGCTCTGCCGCGAGCAGTTCAAAAAACAGCTCACCAAGGCGCTCATTGTGGTGAATAGCACTGTGAAGCTGCCAGCCCCGGCCCTCAAGCTGCTGGTCAGTACCTTCGGCGAGCAGTGCGATGAGGCTCAAGTCTGCAAGACCAAGGGCGAGGTGGAAGCCAGTAGCGATCTGCGGGACTACGAGAACGTGCCACTGGGGGAGGACATTCACGACTACCTCAAGCGGGAGGTGCTGCCCCATGTGCCGGACGCCTGGATTGATCTCGGCAAGACCGATCCGCTCGATGGCCAAGTCGGCATCGTCGGCTATGAAATCCCCTTTAACCGCCACTTCTACCAGTACCAGCCGCCCCGTTCGCTGGAAGCCATCGATGCCGATCTGGATGAGGTGGCCAGGGAGATCATGCAATTGCTGGCGGAGGTGCATTCATGAGCGAGGTAGTGGCAACTCAGCAACAAGGGCTGACAGGCAAGTACCACTCCTATCCTGAGTACAAGGATTCAGGGATCGCTTGGTTAGGGAATGCGCCCAGTCATTGGGCTGTTTTTCACGGTAAGAGACTTCTTACCCAATGCAGAGAGACGGCTAGACCAGAATCTACGCAACTAGCTGCGAGTCAGGCATACGGTGTTATTCCACAGTCTTTATTGATGGAGATGACCGGAAATAAAGTGATGCTTGCCTTGAAGGGAACGGACAACTTTAAGCATGTTTCTGAGAATGATTTTGTTATAAGCCTGCGTAGCTTCGAGGGTGGTATAGAACATAGTTCTTACTCTG
This sequence comes from Aeromonas sp. QDB14, assembly GCF_027707845.1. Lineage (NCBI taxonomy): Bacteria > Pseudomonadati > Pseudomonadota > Gammaproteobacteria > Aeromonadales > Aeromonadaceae > Aeromonas > Aeromonas sp. QDB14. Next base: position 37,344 of record NZ_JAPCJD010000028.1, read on the forward strand.
GTTGTGTGAGCCCTGCATACACTGTTCTTCAAGCAGTGAAACCTATTTATCCTTGGTTTTATCGGTATCTTTTCAAGAGTTCACCCTATATTGCAGCACTACAGGCATCTACTGACAGCTTGAGAGATGGTAAATCAATCACTTTCGAGCAATTTGGCGCTATATCATTACCGCTTCCTTCACACGAAGAACAACGTACCATCGCTGCATTCCTCGACTACGAAACAGCCCGGATTGATCGGTTGATTGCCCAGCAGCAAAGGCTGATCGAGTTGCTCAAAGAGAAGCGGCAGGCGGTGATCTCCCACGCCATCACCAAGGGCCTCAACCCCAATGCCCCCATGAAAGACTCCGGCGTCGAGTGGCTCGGCCAAGTGCCGGAGCATTGGGGAGTATCTGCACTCGGTTACTACTCGATGCTAAATACTGGAGCTACCCCAGATCGGTCAAAAAATCAATACTGGGGAGGGACAATACCTTGGATAAAAACAGGGGAAGTTCGTTACGATACTATTTATGAAACAGAAGAGACTATAACTCAGGCTGCTTTATCTGAAACATCTGTCAGATTGTCAAAGCCAGGGACATTACTGATGGCAATGTATGGTCAGGGAATAACCAGAGGAAGAGTTGCTATCCTTGGTGTTTCTGCAACCTACAACCAAGCATGCGTAGCCATCACTCCCAACTCAAAACTTACAAACGATTTTCTCAAGTTTTTTTTCATGGCAGGATATGATGCTCTCCGTGATGGTGGCAACGAAACAAGCCAAATGAACTTAAACGCAGATATAGTTTCCAAGTTCAAGGTTTTGGTGCCCTCATATGAGGAGCAAATTGACATCGTTTCTTTCTTAAGAATAAAGCTTGCTCATTATGAGCAGTTGATTAATAAATCTGAACATGCCATTGCATTGATGCAAGAACGCCGTACCGCCCTGATTTCTGCAGCCGTCACCGGCAAGATCGATCTGCGAGGCTGGGAGCCACCAGCAGAAGAGGCGGCTGCATGAGTTCAATGCCGCCAACCGAGGCGACTGATGCGATTGCTCCAGCCAGCAATGACGAGCAGTACCGCTCGCTGACGGAGCTGATTTTCGATAGCAAGGAGCTCGATAAGCTGGGGGGGATGGTCTCCGAGTTCAACCTGTTTGAAGCGATGGGGATGGTGCGTCAGGAGATCCGCCACTCCCATTTTCTCGGCACCCTCTTTAATCCCCGTGAGCCCCATGGTTTGGGCTCTCGCTTCTTTGAGTCACTGCTTTCAAGGTTGCTCTATGACTTGCCGGATCGGCGTAGTGGCGAAGTATCTCTGCTCGATATCGATCTCTGTGATTACGACGACCTGCAGGTGTTTCGCGAGCAAGATCGTATCGATCTGCTGCTGGTGAGCCCGTAGGTTCGATTAGCGAAGCGTAATCGGACGATCGCGTTATCAGACCTTCTCGTTTTCTCGCACAGGAGTGAATGGTATGACTCTGCCTACCCTCACCGCACAGTTAGCCGCACTCGCCGCCGCTCACCCCGAGGTGATGGTGCTGTGGCTCTATGGTTCCCACGCCAAGGGGAACGCTGGGCCCCACAGCGACTGGGATCTGGCGGTAGCCTTCGACCCCGTCAAATTGGTTGACTCTCTGGATAACCGGTTGCGGCCCGAGTTGCTGGCCCTCGACTGGCAGCGAGCCTTGGGGCTGGCCGAGGGGCAGTTATCGGTGGTCGATATCAATCAGGCGCCCATTCCGCTTGCCTTTGCGATTGTCGATGCCAACCGGGTACTGTTTTGCCGCGATCAGGGTCGCCGTCTGCGTGAAGAAGCCCGTATCATGTCGCAGATGGAATTCCTTCTCTACAGCCAAGCCAATGAGCATAAGAAATACTGAGGTCTGGTATGCAGCTTGCCGATTACCAATTTCTACAGGCACTGGCGAGATTACCGTTTGTCGAGGCGATCTGGCTATTTGGCTCGCGAGCCCGGGGTGAGCAGCGTGAACGCTCCGATATCGATCTCGCCATCGAGTGCCCCGGTGCCTGCGAGGCGCAATGGCAGCAGGTGTTGGCGATCATCGATGAGGCCGATACCCTGCTCCCTATCGATTGTGTGCGACTCGATGAGGAGTCGCCCCAGAGCCGGCTGTATCAGGCCATCCTGCGTGACAGGGTGCCTCTCTACCGACGAATGACGCCTTAAGGAAGTGCAATGAGTCTGGATCTGAATCTGGTTGCCCTTGGCAACGCCCTGCAACGTCTCGCCGAATCCCTGAGCTATGACGCGAGCCAACCGCTGGTGGTCGATGCCAGCATCCAACGCTTCGAGTTCTGTATCGAACTGACCTGGAAGACCCTGAAAAAGGCGCTGGCGGCGGAAGGTATCGAAGCCAATACCCCCCGTGAGTGCATGAGCCAAGCCTATGCGGCCCACTGGCTGGCCGATGAGACGGTCTGGTTGTCGATGCTCAAAGATCGCAACCTGACCTCGCATACCTACAAGGAAGCTCTTGCGGTCGAGATCTATAGCCGTCTGCCGGGGCATCTGGCGGCGATGCAGTCGCTTTATCAGGTACTGCTGGCCCGAGGGGGTCAGCCATGAGCCTGGACCTCAGTTTGGAAAATAGGGCTCGGGAAAAAGCCTTTCAGGACCATATCATCGAGCAACTGGCTGCATCAGGTTGGCTGGTCGGTGAGTCGTCTCGCTACGACAAAGAGCGAGCACTCTACCCGGAAGATGTGATCGCCTATGTGCAGGAGAGCCAGCCAGAGGGGTGGCAGAAATACTGCAAGACCTACGGTGAGGAGCCAGAGCGTCATCTGCTCAACGCCGTGGCTCGATCCCTTGACAGCGATGAGCGGGGCACCTTGTGGTTACTCCGTCATCAGGTAGAGGATCGAGGGCACCGGCTGGCGGTGGCCACCTTCAAGCCCGACCATGACCTTAACCCAGAACTGGTCGAGCGGTATGCCAAGAACCGACTGCGGGTGGTGCCGGAGCTGGTCTACAGCCCCCATGGCTATGAGGGGCGGCTCGATCTCACTCTGTTTCTCAACGGCATTCCGGTGGCAACGCTGGAACTCAAATCGTGCTTCAAACAGAGCCTGGAGAACGCCAAGCAGCAGTACCGCTTCGACCGCCCACTGGTGACGGCGGGCAAGCGTGAGCCCTTGCTGGCTTTTCGTCGCGGAGCACTGGTGCACTTTGCCGTCAATCAGTTTGAGGTGGCGATGACCACCAAGCTGGCCGGAGCAGATACCTTCTTCCTGCCGTTCAACCGGGGCACCGCCAAGGGTGGGGCAGGGAACGATCAGCCTGAGACAGGCTATGCCAGCGAGTACCTATGGCAGGAGATTTTCGCGCCTGAGACCTTCCTCAATATTCTGGGCCGCTATCTGCATCTGCAGGTGAAATTGGATGAGGACGCACTGGGCCGTCTCAAGAAGAAAGAGACGATGATCTTCCCCCGCTATCACCAGTGGAAGGTGGTGGAGACGCTGTTGGCGACCCTCCGGCAGGAAGGCAGCGGCCAGAAGTACCTGATCCAGCACTCGGCGGGCTCGGGCAAGTCGAACTCTATTGCCTGGTTGACCCATCAGCTCGCATCGCTGCGGCGTGACGGGGATAAGCTATTCAATTCGGTCATCGTCGTCACCGACCGGACCGTGCTCGATAGCCAGTTGCAGGAGACCATCGCTCAGTTCGATCACGCATCCGGGGTGATCTCCCGCATTAATCGGGAAGAGGGGGATGGCAGCAAATCTGCTCAGTTGGCCGAGGCACTGACCAGCGGCACTCCCATCATTATCGTCACCATTCAGACCTTCCCCCATGTGCTCAAGGCGATTCAGGAGAGCTCCAGCCTGAAGGCCAGCCGCTTTGCGGTGGTGGCCGACGAGGCTCACTCCAGCCAGACCGGCAAGACTGCCCGTCAGCTGCGTGAGGTGTTGATGGCCGAGCAGTTGAATGATGAAGAAGAGCTCTCGGCCGAGGATGTGATGAACCTGACCTTGGCTGCCCGTGGCGGCAGCCAGAACATCAGCTACTTCGCCTTCACTGCTACCCCGAAGGCCAAGACGCTGGAGCTGTTCGGTCGCCCGCCCAAGCCCCATCTGCCCATTTCTGATGAGAACAAACCCGAGCCATTCCATGTCTACACCATGCGCCAGGCGATCGAGGAGGGGTTCATCCTTGACGTGCTGCGGAACTACACCAGCTACCAACTGGCCTATAAGCTGGCGATGGAGAGCGAAGCGGCTGATGCAGAAGTGGACAGCAAGAAGGCCAAGCGCAAGCTATCCCAGTGGGTCCGGCTGCACCCGCACAACATTGGCCAGAAAGTGCAGGTAATTGTCGAGCACTTCCGCCAGCACGTTGCACCGCTGCTGGCCGGGCAAGCCAAGGCGATGGTGGTGACCAGCAGCCGGATGGAGGCGGTCCGCTACAAGCTGGCGTTCGACAAATACGTTAAGGACCAAGGCTATCAAGCCATTCGGGCCATGGTGGCCTTCTCGGGCGACATCGAGGACGAGGGACAGACGTGGAACGAGCGGAACATGAACCCGGAGCTGAAGGGCCGGGACATGCGTAAGGCGTTCGATACGGCTGACTATCAGGTGATGCTGGTGGCCAACAAGTTCCAGACCGGGTTCGATCAGCCCAAGCTGTGTGCCATGTATGTGGACAAGAAGCTGACGGGGGTGGACTGCATCCAGACCCTCTCGCGGCTCAACCGCACCTATCCGGGCAAGGAGAGTACCTATGTGCTCGACTTCGTGAACGACCCGCAGGATGTGCTGGAAGAGTTCCAAAAGTATTACGAAACCGCCACGCTGGATTCAGTGTCGGACCCGAACCTTATCTATGACCTGTTCCACAAGCTCAAGGGCGAAGGGATCTTCACCTGGCCCGAGGTGGTAGCGTTTACCGATGCCTACTTCGACCCCAAACGGGGGGCCGATGCCTTCTTGCGGCACGCCGTTCCGGCCAGAGATCGCTTCGCCAAGCGTTACCGGCTGGCCATCGATGCTATTCGGGAGTGCCGGACCCAGCTCAAGTGGCTGATCGAACAGGGCGGCTCAGGGAGTGATCAGGCCAACGCCGAGCGGCGGTTGAAAGAGGCCGGGGAAGCCCGTTCGGTGTTGGAGCTGTTCAAGAAGAACCTCAACGGCTATGTGCGGTTCTACGAGTTTGTCTCCCAGATCACCCCCTTCGACGATTACGACATGGAGCGGCTGTGTGTCTTTGCACGCCACCTGCTGCCCCTGCTGCGGGAAGAGGTGTTGGATGAAGAGCAAGTAGACCTTTCATCGGTGATGCTGAGCCACTACCACCTTAAGGCCAAGCGGACACAGGATCTGCAACTCAAAGAGAATGCGGCCGGTTATGGGCTGGAGGGGATCGCCTCCCTCGGCAGCGCCAAGCCGAAAGAGGAGAAGAAGGATTTCCTCTCCGAACTGCTGGCTCGGATGAACGATCTGTTTGGCCTGGAAGTGACTGATGGGGACAAGCTCGACTGGGTGCAGGGGATGGTCAGCAAGCTAAGCGAGAACGGCCCCCTGATGGAGCAGGTCCGCAATAACCCACGGGAATCGATTCTGCATGGCGATTTCCCGAATGCGGTGGATGAAGCCGTCATCGGGCGAATGGAAACCCAGCAGGGCATGTCGCTGACGTACCTCTCTCACCCCGATAAGGCCAGGGCATTGCAGAATATGCTGCTGGACTTGCTGCTCGAGGGGTTGGCTGGCCATCAGTCATTACGGACACAGAGCCAGTAGGCGTTTGCTGGAGAGGCATGTCAGGGTTGACGTGCTCCTTCAGCGGGCAACGAGACCGAGCAAAGGAAGTGGGAACACCATCCTAGGTAGGTCGAGGAGGTCTGCCGATCTGCTGAAATTTTGGCAGATTTAAGAACTTTTTCTACGAGATTTCATACAGAAAAAGTTCTATAAAATGCTGAAATTTCAGCAGATTGAACATTCAAAATGACCCCTTTGCCTTTGATGGCGGGCAAAAGGGCCAGATTCAAAATCAGCAGATATTAGCCTTGCGGGTTCCGCAGTGGACGCCAGACGTATCCTGATAGCTCTTTGGCATTTGCCGGGGGCAGAGTATGCAGATCATCTGCTTCGAAACCGAAATGGTTCATCATCTCTGACAGGGAGTAGCAGAGTTGATCGCCTTCCGCTTGACTGAAGGTGCCGTCATAGCGCTGGATGAAGTTCGGGGTGAAGCTCTCACCTGTTGTGCAGACCGGCAGCGTCTGTATCTTGAGATCTTCTGGCCCACCTTCTGTAATCTTGACGGCGTACCCGAGCAATGGGTAACGCTCTAGGGTCGTTTCTCCGTTGTCATTTGGTTCGACAATGATGTAACCGTACTCACTGGGCTGAGCGGGGATAAAATGAGTAGTTGCCACTGGTGTTCTCCTTCACACAAAACGAGACGATATTGCTAAAAAATGGTCTCAAGTGAGTTTTAATCCCTCTTTTTTGACCGCAAGTGGAAACATATCGCGTCATGAAGGGGAAAACCGTGAAATCCGTCTAAAAATTTCTAAGAGGGCTCATAGGTGAATGTGGGCCCCTGCACCCCTTATACCAGTTCCGTTCGGATTCAATAACAACCAAATCCCCTGGCATAAGTAACTCGTGTACCCAAACGACGCGAGGTTACTGTTATGTCACAACACTATGATGATCACCCCGGACAGGGCGATCACATCATCAATCAGGCATTGGCCATTCTGGAGAGCCGACAGCGGCATCTTGGCAATGCCTTCACTCAACCCAAAGCGGCAGCAGACTTCCTTCGGCTCAAGATGGGGGAGTACGAGCGGGAAGTGTTCGCCGTCATGCTGCTCGACAATCAACACCGACTGCTCGATTACCAGGAGCTGTTCTTCGGCACCATCAATGCAGGCACCGTTCACCCCCGTGAGGTGGTCAAGGCGGCCCTTAACAGAAACGCCGCTGCGGTCATTCTGGCCCACAACCACCCCTCCGGTATGGTCGACCCCTCGGATGCCGACAAGGCTGTTACCGCTCGTCTCAAGGATCTGCTTGAGATGGTAGACGTGCGAGTGCTCGACCACTTTGTGGTGGGACAGCACGACATCTTCTCGTTTGCCGAGCGGGGGCTGCTATGACTCCATCCAAACCGCTACAGACTCTGTTCGCCAAGATCATCGGTAGCTACCCCGATGCCACCGCCCTGACCCTCAACTTCCGTAGTCCCGATTATTCCGCCGACACTGGCGGTTACCGTCCGGTCGAAATCCGTCTGGAAAAACGGGCTGAGAGCTGGGGGATGGCCTACGTCACCGAGTTCACTTACCTCGGTGGCGAGCTGGTCAAGGATCTCGATTTTGACTTCAACGCCGGGCTGGCCTCACAGCTCTGGTGTGGAGATCGGCCGTTGGCCACCACCATGGACCTCTACCGGCTCTGGGAGAGGAACTTTCTCGACTATCACCGGATGGAGGTCTACCGCCTAAAGATAACCCCTGAGTAATCGCCATGAACGACTTCACGAAAGCCCTGCTGCTGGATGCCTTGAAGGCAGCCCTGACGGCGTTTGCGTCTGTCATCGTCAACGCGATGATGGCCCGCTACATGCCGCCACACTTCTACAACATGAACGAAGAGGACTACCCATGAACAAAATGATCCTGACCTCGGTGACTCTGGTTGCCATTGCAGGGGGAACCCTGATGATCCGCCTAATCGCCCGTGACAAGGCTCACGCTGAGGAGCTGGCCAAGGTATTACGGATGCCTGGCGGGTCGACGCGTCATTGAGATCCCCTGGTCGGCACCCTGCATGACCAATAGATAGAGCAGCCAGAGCATCTGGTTGACTACCCCTGCGGGCCCTCCATCACGGAGCGGCCCGTTTTCATTTGTATCACTGGCTCAGGTCAATAGACCAAGCCCGTGTGACGCGAGCGAAAGTGCCACTTTTTGCCGGTCACATGGGTTCCTTTCGACCTTCTGACCGGTCGCGTCAGTGTACCTTGCCCTATTGACCAGGAGGAGACCATGGCACTGGTGGGCTATGCACGTGTCAGCACTGTGGGGCAGAGCCTGGATGCCCAGCTTCAGGCTCTGGCCGAGTGCAGCAAGATATTTCAGGAGAAGGTGAGCGGGGCCAAGGATGACCGTCCCCAGCTCTCGTTGCTGCTGGATTTTGTTCGTGAGGGAGACGTGGTGATGGTGACCAAGCTGGATCGCTTGGCTCGCAACACCCGCCACCTGTTGGAGATCTCGGAGTACCTGCACGCTAAGCGGGTGGCCCTGAGGATTTTGAATCTGGGTATCGATACCTCGACACCTACCGGCAAGCTGATGCTGACCATGATCGGTGCCATCGCCACATTTGAGCGGGAGTTGATGCTGGAGCGTCAGGCAGAAGGGATTGAGCTGGCTAGGCGGCGTGGGGTCTACAAGGGCCGCAAGCCGACAGCCATGGCAAAGGGGGATGAGGTGCAGGCGCTGGCAGCAAGAGGGCTTGCCAAGGCCGAAATCGCACGTCGGACGGGGATCAGTCTCTCCAGTGTGCAGCGGATCTTGCGTAGGATGGAGATAAATTCAATGGAATCATAGGTATGTAGGATAATGTCCACTCTCATGAAAACGGTATCAATCACATAAATATATCCGCAGATTCTTTAGTATTTCGCCTTTGGAGCGGTCTATTGAATCGTTATGAAAATATAGGGAACAAGGAGAAACTGATGACAGTTCGTTCGTGGGTATGCATTGGGGTTTGTTTGGCTCTTTCAGCTTGTGGTGGTGGAGGGGATGGTGGCAGTGATAGCACCAACCCTCCGGCCGTTAAATCTTCTATCCAAGGAAAGGCCATCGATGGTTACATCAAGGGTGCCACTGTTTACTTGGACCTGAACTTCAACAAGCGGCTCGATGCAGGCGAACCCAGCTCTGTCACCACAGAGCTTGGCGACTACCGTATGGAGCTTACCGGTGCCCAAGAGCAGTGTGCCGAATACGTGCCTCTGGTTGTGGACGTACCTGTTGGTGCGGTTGACCTTGATACTGGCGTTGTCGAGCAGGCTTACCAGATGGTTCTGCCGCCGAAGTTCGCACCGATCACTGACGATGACCTCAAGCACGTCACTCCGCTGACCACAGTGCTGTGGAATGAGGTGGAGAAGCAACTGGCCAACGACGGTACTCTGACTTGTCAGTCCGTCATGGATAACCGACAGACGCGCGAGAAGATCGCACGCGAGCTGGATGCCGCTACCGATCGCATGGTTCATCACTACAACATCTCCGAGCAGAAGTTGTATGACGACTATATTGCCTCAGGTGATTCTGAAACCGCCACTATGGCAAAGGAAATCGTTCGCGGCCTGCAAGCTTCCTTCAAGGAGACTGACGAGCTCAAGAAAGCCAACCCGACTGCGATCTATGCGTACGTCGATTACCATATGGGTGACTATCGGGATGCTGATTATGCGTACCCCGATGCTTGGTATCGTGAGCAGGAGGTCTTCTGGGATGATCATGTAGTATCGAAGTTGGATAAGGTATCCTCCGACTTCACTCAGGTAGTCCGCAAGATATCTTATAGCGAGCGGTTCATCCGTAAGACTGCAGACTACAGCTATGTCAACTGGTACACCTTCGAGTCTCGCCAAGGAGATGATTCACCATACAGCTGTAGTGTCGAGGAGAAAATTGAGCACGTAGCGGGCAGTAAGGCGTATGAAATTGTTAATAAGGCAGACTTCCAAGCCGACACCTTCGAAGAGTGCGTCATTGACAATCTCAATGAGGCTATCACTCACCGTAGTGCATCAGTGGGTTCTACAGTTGATGGCGTCGGTTCTAATGCAACCTTCTTCTATGATCGCCAGGCTGGCAGCTTCCCATTCCTGAACGACTGGGTGGATATAGGGGATACTCTGAGTACTTTCAATAAGGCAGATATGATAGATGCTCTCGAGCAACTACCATATGGTTTCGAGGATGATACCCCGGAACCTGATGCTATTAACTGGATGAAGCGTCAAACCTCTACCGATGCTAACGGTGTGAAAACTGAGATCCGCTATACGAAGGGCGGTGATTACACCAAGATCGTAACCCAAACCGACGGCACCAGCACCACTGAGTGCGGCACGGATGGCGTCACTTGGGGTACTTGCAAGAAGTAGCCCTTAGGGAGCCCTCGTCGGGCTCCTTTCAATTCTTCCCACCCATATATACCCGATGCGGCACGGACTCCAACTGGCTAGAACAGTCAGAGGGCTGATGCCTGTTCAAAATGCGTGTGGGGACTTACCGGCGAATTAATGGTTTTGACAACAAGGATAACGACATGGAACAAGAAAAGATAAGGCAAGAGTCTGGCCGGTTTTTCGAGCAGCGGGATACGTTCTCAACACAGATGGCGGGCAAGTGGGCCCGTTATCGTCTGTGGCTGAAGCAGTCGCTGCGTAGAGACCCTGAACTAGATTCGAGTGATGTCAACAACAATCCCTACCAGCGGGGGGGAATATGCAGTTACAATGCTTACCTCTCGGGGATGTTGAAGGCTCACTTGTGGGGGATATGGCTAACCGCGGTGGCCGTTATCGTGTTCTACTTTGGGTTGGGAATGGCAGGCTTTCGGTCAAATCGCTTCCCAGGCTTGCCGATCATGCTGTTGGTCGCGGCCTTTTGGTCATTCCACTGGGCCCTGATCAGCTTTATCTGCCTCGAAAAGCGGCTGAGGGCGATAGGGATGGCTCAGAGTAAGCTGCGAGTCATTGCCCTGGCGTCGGTTGGTATGACAACAGCAGGCATCATGTTCGGATGGTTTATCCGCTTTAAACGTGATGGCATGGCTGGGAACCCCTTGATTGATTTCGCGATGTCACAGTACGAAGCTGTGGGCCAGATAGGTGCCGGTATGGTCTACCTCGGTTTTGCCATGCTCTTCGTACTGCCTTGCTACCGTAATAGCGATGCGTTATCAGAGGGGGTAAAAGAGGAGCTGGGGAAGGTGCAGGGCTATCCTACCCCGATCCTGTTGCTGTTCCATTTGCTTCTGCTGTTTCCCGCAGTGGCGATTCTGGCCTAGTAGACTTGAAGGAGCTCACATCAGAGCTCCTTTTCTTTAGCAGGTATGCAAGGCATCAAGCCGGTAGCGGCGCTTGGCTCGGCAACCGCGGCACCATGATTGTATCCTGGTTACACCAGCCATCCGCCTGAATCCGAACTCTCCTGCTCGATAGAACACATGAACGCCAGCCAGTTCTGAACAGTTCGGGCAGCTTTTGAGTTTCTGCCCGTTTTGATGGAACACAACGGAATGATTGAGGGGCTGGCCACAAGAACACTGGTCGGTCATCGATGAACTCACTTCCGGCGGTTGTCGGTTTCTTTGGCTACCCCTTTGAAGGGCTCCCCACCTTGTTTCTGCTCGATAAACTTGCCGCTATCCGTATCGCGTTTCGTCCAGTTCCCATTAACCGGGTTCTGAACTTGGGTACGGTCGTTGACGGAACCTTGTCGATAGCCTTTGCCTGTGTTCGTAGCCATATGTCACCTCGGGTTTAAGTGAGACCCAAAGTTACCATTAGATTTCATTTTGCTCAATATTGGGTTGATTGTTGAGCTTCTGAGGGAGGGGATGGGGCCTGTAATGAGGTGCTTGCAGTGTACGGGAGAGGGCGGGTAGGATTGGCCTGTTTGTTACCAATTTAAGCATGTCCACTTGATGTGGATGACCGTACTTGCGGCGGATTCTCGCTTGTTGAGGTTTCAGAACACTGTGATGGCAATCTGTTCCATCCCTAACTGCCTGATTTATTTGGGCTCGCATTGATAACCCGTCGACCTGGTCAGGACCGGAAGGTAGCAGCCAAGGCGGGGGACTCGAGTGCCGGGATGTGGCTGGTAGGGCCACCACCTGTTTCTGCTATTCAACAAGTTACAGCTAATACCCCCCTTCAGACCTCTTGGTAATCCACTTCATGTGGATGAATCAGGAGTCTTCAAAGTGCATTTTCAGCTCTCTTCACATGCTATTTGCTCTACCGCAAGGTGAGCCTGTGCCCTATGGGCGTTCATCAGGCTTCAGACCGCGCCTGGCTCAAACTTCCTCTTGATCTTCAGCACTGTCCCCTTGAGATCATGCTTTCCCTCAGTCACCTCCCGTGGCCTCTATGGCCCAGCCATCTTCTGACTTTCAGCACTGCAAGCTCTTGCAGTACGCCATCTGACGCCTCCTTGTTTTGGCGCCGGCAGAGCAGGTGAGGCCATGTGCGTGACGCGACACCATGCCGGGGACACGCGGCAACGCGACCCCCTCTGGTGGCGGGAGCCCGGGCAGGCTATCTTGCCGTTGCTGAAGACGCCGGGCACCGGTTTCATACCGTGCGACTCTCCCGTTCTGTTTTATGGAAGGTGCGGCCCCGTGCAGGGGTTGCTCCCGACTCACCAGAGACCAGGCTGACAGGCGTGTCATGAATGCAGACCCGTCAGCCTCTTTTCGCGCCCCTGAGGGGCGCCGTTTTCTGTGGTTGCTCAAAGGAGCCCTGATGATTGGCATGATCTCATCTCTACTCAAACCGGGTCTGCCCGAACACCCGGACTCTTCGCAATATCAGGGGGGCCGGTTCAACAATGCCGTGACACCCCAGGCGCGAAGCCTCTGGGAAGGGGTCAGGCTCTGGTGGGACTTCCTGTTCGCCAAGCCTGAGGGCACGGTGCCGGATCGCGCCATTCCGGTACAGGTCATGACCCGGGAGGGGCTCATCGCGGCGCCGGACAACAGCGTGTGGCGCCTCGGCCACTCCACTCTGCTGCTGAAGTTGCAGGGCACGTTCTGGCTGACGGATCCCGTGTTCAGCGAGCGTGCCTCACCGGTGCAGTGGTTCGGCCCCAAGCGCTGGCATCAGCCGCCCATCACCCTGGAGGCGCTGCCTCCCATCGAGGGGGTGATCCTCTCCCATGATCACTACGACCATCTCGATCACGGGGCCATACTGGCGCTGCAGGAGAAGGTCGGCCACTTCATCACGCCCCTCGGGGTGGGGGCGCGCCTCATGGCCTGGGGAATTGCGAAGGAGAAGATCCGCGAACTGGACTGGTGGCAGCAGACCCGGGTGGGCGGTGTCACCCTGGTAGCGACCCCGGCCCAGCATTTCTCCGGCCGTGGCCTCGGGGACGGCAACCAGACCCTCTGGGCCTCCTGGATCATTCGCGGCGAGGGGGTCAACCTCTTCTTCAGCGGTGACAGCGGCTACTTCGACGGTTTCAAGGAGATTGGCAGGCGCTACGGTCCGTTCGACGTGACCTTCCTCGAGACCGGGGCCTACGACAAGCGCTGGGAGCTGGTGCACATGCTCCCGGCGCAGACGGCGCAGGCGTTTCACGATCTCGGGGGGAAATGGCTCTATCCGGTGCACAACGGCACCTTCGATCTGGCCATGCACCGCTGGAACGACCCGCTTGAGCAGATTGCCCGACTGGCTGCCGAGCAACAGATACCTCTGACCACGCCTCTCATGGGGGAGCCTCTGGAGGTGCTGAGCCCCCATGAGGGCAGCCCCTGGTGGCGCGATTGACCTGAGTGCCCTCCAAAGACGGTGTCACCCCTCAAAGGGGCGTGCGGGAGGCTGGGGGCGGGCCCTGTGAGCGCCCCCGCTGCCTCCCCATCCTCTGCGCCGGACCTGCTATGGCCAGGCGGGGAGGGCGCACGGGAGCGCCTTGCCCGCGTTATCTTCTGCCACCAGAGTCTTGCTGATACCTCACTCGGGCTGGGCGGCAACCTGGCGCTTGAAGGGACCTGGCTTGTTGGCCTTGCGGTGTTCCGAGACCAGGATCAGCAGGCGCTGCAGGGCGATGAAGCTGAACAGCAGCAGGCCGATGATGATCTTGGTCCACCAGGAGCTGAGGGTGCCGTCGAAGTTGATGTAGGTCTGGATCAACCCTTGGATCAGCACCCCGAACAGGGAGCCGAAGACGGTACCCACCCCGCCGCTCAGCAGGGTGCCGCCAATGACCACGGCGGCGATGGCATCGAGCTCCACCCCGACGGCGGCGAGCGGATAGCCCGCCGAGGTATAGAGCGCGAACACGATGCCTGCCAGGGTCGCCAGGGTGGTGGAGAGCAGGTAGATGCGAATGGTGGTGTGGCGCACCGAGATCCCCATCAGGGCCGCCGAGGTGGCGTTGCCGCCGATGGCGTAAACGTTGTTGCCAAAGCGGGTGCGGTTGGCGAGCAGGATGCCGAAGACCACCACCGCCAGCATGATGAGGGCCAGCAGGCTCAGGCGACCGCCCCCCGGTATCTTCCACGACAGGCTCGACAGGTAGGTGAAGGTGGGATGATCGATGGGCAGGGACTGCTCGGAGATGAGAAAACTGGCCCCCCGCAGGAAGAACATGCCCGCCAGGGTGATGATGAAGGCGGGGATCTTCAGGGTGTCGATCAGCCAGCCCATGAGGGCGCCAAAGCCTGCCCCGAGCACCAGTACCAGAGGGATGGCCAGCACGGGGCTGACGCCCAGCTTCCCGATGAGCGTTGCCAGCAGCACGCCGGTGAAGGCGATGACGGCCCCCACCGACAGATCGATGCCCCCCGAGAGGATGACGAAGGTCATGCCCACCGCCACAATTCCCAGAAACGCGTTGTCCGTCAGGATGTTGCAGATGATGCGGGTGGATATGAAGGCTGGGAAGGAGGCCAGGCAGAGCAGATAGCCCAGCACGAAGACCATGATGGTCACCATCAGGGGGAGGTTGCGTTTAAACATGGCGAGTCCCTCGCTGGAAGAGGTGGTTGAGGGTCGGTGACTGCATGACCAGCACCGCCAGTACCACCAGGGCTTTGACGATCTGGTTCCACTGGGGCTGGTAGCCGGAGAGCAGGATCCCGGTGTTCACCCCCTGGATGATCAGTATGCCGATCAGGGAGAGGGCGAGGTTGAAGCGCCCCCCCATCAGGGAGGTGCCCCCTATCACCACCGCCAGAATGGCGTCCATCTCGAGCCAGAGCCCGGCGTTGTTGGCATCGGCACCCCGGATGTCGGCGGCGACTATCATGCCGGCGACGGCGGCCATCATGCCGCTCAACAGGTAGGTGGCGATCACAACCATGGGGGTGTTGAGCCCGGCGTTCTTGGCGGCCTTGATGTTGATCCCCACCGCTTCGATGAAGAGGCCGAGGGCGGTGCGCTTGGTCAGCAGCCAGAGCAGCAGCGCCATGCCCAGGGTGATGATGACCGGGGTGGGCAGATAGAAGAGGGAGCCGCTGCCGATCCAGGCGAGGGCGTCGTTGTTGAAGGTGATGATCTGCCCCTCGGTGATGAGCTGGGCGATTCCCCGGCCCGCCACCATGAGGATCAGGGTGGCGACGATGGGCTGGATCTTGAACACCGCCACCAGCAGGCCGTTCCACAGGCCGCACAGAAGGCCCACCCCGATGACGGCGGCGAAGATGACCGGCAGGCTGTGACCGCCGGTGGCCAGGCTGGCCATGGTGGCCCCGCTGATGGCCATGACGGCGCCCACCGACAGGTCGATGCCGCCGGTGGCGATCACCAGCGTCATGCCGAGGGAGAGCAGGGCCACCGGGGCACAGCGGTTGAGGATGTCGATGAGGCTGCCAAACAGCCGCCCATCCTGGATGTGGATGGCGAAGAAGTTGTCGGCGACCAGGGCATTGATGAGCAGCACGCACACCAGGGCGGCGCACTGGGCCGAGCCCGTGGGCCACTCCCTGCGGGCGCGCGACCCCTTGGCGAGGGGAAGAATGGATGACGTCATATCAGGCCTCACATGCAATGGCGTTCATGATGGCAGGGACGCTCAGGGCGTCCGTCGCAAGCTCTGCCACCTGTTTTCTGTCACGAAGGACGATCACCCGATCGGCATAGCCCACCAGCTCCTCGAGCTCGGAGGAGATGACCAGCAGGGCCAGCCCGTTGGCGCAGAGGGATTCGATGAGGCGGATGATCTCGGCGTGAGCCCCCACGTCGATGCCCCGGGTGGGCTCGTCCAGGATCAGGAACTGGGGTTTGGTGAGCAGCCAGCGGGCGAGCAGCACCTTTTGCTGGTTGCCCCCGGAGAGAAACTGGATGGGCTGCTCTGGTCCCGGGGTCTTGATGGCCAACTGCTCGATGAGGCGGGCGGTGATCTCGTCCTGTTCCTTGCGAGACAGGGGATGCAACCAGCCCCGCTGGGCTTGCAGGGCCAGCACCATGTTCTCCCGCACCGAGGCCGAGGCGATGATGCCGGCGCTCTTGCGATCCTCCGGGCAGAAACCAAAGCCGTTGGCGGCCGCCTGGCGTGCAGAGCGGATGGTCACCGACTTGTCCCGCACCCGGCACTCGCCGCTGTCGCTCGGCACTATGCCGAACATCAGCTCGGCGGTCTCGGTACGACCGGACCCGAGCAGGCCGGCGAGACCCACTATCTCCCCGGGCATGACGTCGAGACTGAAGGGGGCGATGACTCCCCGCTTGCCATAGTCCCTGAACGACACCATGGGCTGGTTGCTGCGCAGTGTCTTGCCCGCCCGCTTGAGGGCATTGTCGTCCAGCTCGCGTCCCAGCATCATCTTGACCAGCTCCAGTTGTGGCAGTGCCTGGGTGTCGCGGGTGCCGACCAGCTCGCCGTTGCGCAGCACTGTGATGCGATCGCTGATGGCGTAGACCTGATCGAGAAAATGGGTGATGAAGATGAGGCTCACCCCCTGATCCCGCAGGCGCGTCATGAGGGAGAAGAGCATCTGGACTTCGCTGGCATCCAGGCTCGCGGTGGGCTCGTCCAGGATCAGGATCCTGGCGGAGAGTGACACCGCCCGGGCGATGGCCACGATCTGCTGCATGGCGACCGAGTAGTGGCCCAGGGGCAGGGTGACATCCATCTCGAAGCCGTGGCTGGCCATGATGGCGCTGGCCTGCCGGGTCATGGCGCCCCGGTCGATGAAGCCGAAACGGCGGGGCTCGTGGCCGATGAAGAGGTTGTCCGCCACCGACATGTTCGGCAGCAGGTTGACCTCCTGATAGACGGTGCCTATCCCCAGATGCTGGGCATGGGCGGTGTCCGTGGGGGAGATGGGGACGCCATCGAGTTCGATACGGCCGGCGTCTCGCTGATAGACACCGGTGAGGGTCTTGATCAACGTGGACTTGCCGGCCCCGTTCTCGCCGAGCAGCGCCATGATCTCTCCGCGGCGCAGGGAGAAGTCCACCTGATGCAGGGCTCGTACTCCGGGAAACGCCTTGCATATTCCGCGGGCATTCAATACGACATCGTGAGTGTTCTCTGACATGAACATTGGCTCTCCGATATAGCGCGCCATACAAGTTCAATCACTTATATGGCGCGCTATGTGACAGTCTGGCGGGGGAGCGGGATTAATAACCCATGTCTTTTTTCAGCTCGAGCTGCGCCTCGGCACTCCCGGGCTCAAACAGTTTGGACTCCGTCTTGATATGTTTGGGGGGCAGGGTGCCATCTTTCTTATAGGCCAGCAGGGCATCGAAGGCCGGTCCCGCCATATTCGGCGTGAGCTCCACCGAGGCATTGGCTTCGCCTGCGATCATCGCCTTGAAAATATCCGGCACGCCATCGATGGAGATGATCTTGATATCCTTGCCCGGTTTCAGCCCGGCCTCTTTAATGGCCTGGATGGCGCCGATGGCCATGTCATCGTTATGGGCGTAGACGGCGCAAATATTCTTGCCGCTATTTTCCGCCTTGATGAAGCTCTCCATCACCTCCTTGCCTTTGCTGCGGGTGAAGTCGCCGGACTGGGTGCGGATGATCTTGATGGTGGGCACGGCCGAGACGGTGTCGAGGAAGCCCTTCTTGCGATCCAGCGCCACGCTGGCACCCACCGTGCCCTGCAATTCCACCACGTTGCACGGTTCGCCATCCTGCTGCTTGATGAGCCACTGGGCTGCCACTTCCCCTTCGTGGACGCTGTCGGCGGCGACCCCGGTCATGAAGAGACCGTCATCTTTTACCGTGATATTGCGATCCAGCAGGAAGACCGGGATCTCGGCCTCTTTCGCCTCCTGCAGTACCGGCTCCCAGCCAGTCTGTACCACGGGGGCAATAAAGATGGCATCCACCCCCTGGGCAATAAAGGAGCGAATGGCCTTGATCTGGTTCTCCTGTTTCTGCTGGGCATCCGCAATTTTCAGGATGATGCCGCGTTTTTGGGCTTCGCTCTTGGCGACTGATGTTTCTGCAGCTCGCCACCCGGATTCAGAACCAATTTGCGAGAAGCCCACGGTCATCTCTGCAGAATATGCAGTGGCCGAGAGAATAAGGGTGCTGATAATGCTCGCCAGTTTCACTTTTTTATACATATGACACTCCTTTGTGATGCATGGTGAAATAAACCGGAACACGTCAGGTTTTTATTGTACGGGTCAAGGTTATAGGCTCTTGAATTAAACGGCGGGAGGTGGCTCACAGAAAATTTTCAGCAGCACGATGCTTCATACAAACAGCAGAAGAGTTCATATATCGAGCCCTGCCTGTATTGATTTTTATGCATATTTATTTAATTAGGCAACCATTGTGTCCAGAGTGCCACCTGCTTTTTGCCCCCGGTATCGGGGGCGCAGGCACGCAGATCGGGAATTCAGATAATAAGTGCGACACTCATGGATGAATGGCGAGAGGTGGCCAACTGCTGATTGGTGGTACCCT